>DRHY01000072.1 GCA_011052985.1 Methylophaga thalassica | reverse complement strand
GTGGGAAAGCCCATTTTCCTTCCACGTTTATCACCATGGGCCACTCGACCACTCATGCGATAAGGGCGGCCCAATAATTTTTCCGCGAGTAAAAGATCGCCACTATTCAGGGCATTGCGTATGCGAGTGCTGCTTACTCTTGCATGCTCGATAGCGAAGGTATGCATATTAACCACTTGAAAGCTGTGTTTCTGACCTGCTTTCTGCAATAGTTCAAAATCCCCCAACCGATCACGGCCAAAACGAAAGTCATCACCTACCACCAAATAGCGCACATTCAGTCCATTTACCAATAAACGATCGATAAAATCTTCCGCGGACATCGACGCTAATTGGCGATTAAATCTAAGTACACAAATTTGGTCTATTGCATAACATCGAAGGGCTTCCACTTTTTCACGAAAGCGTGTCAGTCTTGCAGGTGCTTTCTCAGGTAAGAAAAATTCAAACGGCTGCGGTTCAAAACTAATGACCACAGCAGGTAATTTCATCATGCTACCCTTCATCGCCAATTGGTTGAGTACGGCCTGATGCCCAAGATGAACGCCATCAAAATTACCAATGGTTGCTACACAGCCATCGGATGAGTCAGGTAGATTATGAAAGCCGCGAATGATTTTCGGCATAGAACTAGTCTTATTAAGGATTAAGTTAAATACGACAGCGTAACGGCAAACAAAAAAACAATCCAGCAGGCAAGTGATTAATGATTACCTTATAATGAAAGCGATAACTAAATTGTTTTAGAGGCAAGCATGGCGGCAAGGCAAAAAAAACTGGATTACGAAGCTGCAGTCAAAGAACTTGAGAGCGTAGTCGAGAAACTTGAGGATGGAGACATCAGTCTGGAACAATCCTTAAAACTGTATGAGCGTGGTGTGCTTCTGACTCGAGATTGCCAAGAATCACTGCAAGCTGCCGAACAGAAAGTGAAGATGCTAATGCAGCAGTCTGGCCAAGATGTGTTAGTTGATTTTGATCCTGAAACTGGCGAATCGTGATTTTATCAGTCGAATTAGAAGATTGGATGCAAGCGCACCAGTCACACATAGAATTTGTCTTGGAAAAACGCTTAAAACAACCTGATAACATAGGTTCTGCTCGTCTTTTTGAAGCAATGCGTTACTCAACACTCGGTGGAGGAAAACGTCTAAGAGCTCTCTTAGTCTATGCCACTGGTGAAGCTGTCCAAGCGAGTAAAACAGGCCTTGATTCAGCCGCTGCTGCGGTGGAAATGATTCACGCCTATTCATTAGTTCACGATGATATGCCGGTGATGGATGATGATGATCTGAGACGAGGCCGCCCCACCTGCCATATTGCTTATGATGAATCAACAGCATTGCTAGTTGGAGATGCATTGCAGAGTCTTGCGTTTGAATCGTTATGCACTGCCCCATTAACCGCGACACAACAAAGTCTAATGGTAAGAACGTTAGCGAAAGCTTCTGGAGCAGCAGGTATGGCTGGGGGCCAAGCTATTGATCTTGAATCAGTAGGTAAACATCTTGATATCAATGCTCTACAGGCAATGCATAAACTCAAAACAGGTGCATTAATTCGTGCAAGTGTCGCACTTGGTGCACTTGCTGGTGAAAATGTATCTCAGGAAAGTTTGGCTCATCTTGATCGTTATGCAGACTGCATTGGACTGGCCTTTCAAGTGCAAGACGATGTGTTAGATGTTATTGCTGATACCGAAACATTAGGTAAAACACAAGGTGCAGACATCGCATTGAATAAACCGACCTATCCTGCTTTACTGGGCTTGGAAAAAGCGCAACAAAAAGCGGTTGCTTTAATCGAGAAAGCACTTGAACATCTAGCGGAGTGCCCTTTTAATACAGACATACTGTCAGCCCTAGCGCAGTTTGTTGTAAAACGCTCACATTAAGAAAATACAGAATGGATACGATACTTGCTCATGTAAACAGTCCAGAGGATTTGCGCCAACTGGATAAAAAACAGTTGCCGCAACTTGCTGAAGAACTGCGAGCGTTAATTATTGATAGCGTGCAGCAAACCGGTGGCCATATTTCATCTAATTTAGGTGTGGTTGAGCTGACAATAGCTTTACATTACGTGTTTGATACGCCAACTGACCGTTTGGTGTGGGACGTTGGCCATCAGAGTTATGTGCATAAAATTCTAACCGGTCGACGTGATCAGATGAATACTATGCGTCAACCAGGCGGTTTATCTGGCTTCCCTAAACGTTCAGAAAGTGAATACGATACCTTTGGCGTTGGCCATTCAAGTACCTCAATTAGTGCAGCTTTAGGTATGGCTATAGCGGCACAGGCAAATAATGATCCCCGTCATGCTGTTGCTATTATTGGTGATGGTGCACTGACAGCTGGTCAAGCATTTGAAGCGTTAGCACATGCGGGCGACTTAAGTGCCAATTTGCTTGTGATTCTCAATGATAATGAAATGTCGATCTCAAAAAATGTCGGCGGAATGGCGAATTATTTGGCTAAATTGTTATCCGGGAATTTTTATGCGTCTGCTCGTGAGGGAAGCAAACGGGTTTTAGAGAAAATCCCACCAGCCTGGGAAATTGCTAAACGAGCTGAAGAACATGTCAAAGGCATGATGATTCCAGGGACATTATTTGAAGAAATGGGCTTCAATTACATTGGCCCAATCGATGGACATGACATTGATACCCTTATCGCTACCCTAGCCAATCTTCGTAAACGTAAGGGACCACAATTTCTACATGTGGTCACCAAAAAAGGGAAAGGTTACGAACCTGCTGAGCTGCAACCGGGCAAATACCATGGTGTCAGCCCAGCAAATAACAATAAGTCATCCGGTCCTAGCTATACTCAGGTGTTTAGCCGTTGGCTTTGCGATATGGCAAGGCTAAACCCTGACTTAATGGCTATCACACCAGCCATGTGTGACGGTTCAGGCCTCAATCGTTTTTCAGAGGATTTCCCGGAGCGCTATTTTGATGTTGGTATTGCTGAACAGCACTCAGTAACACTTGCAGCAGGCCTGGCTTGTGAAGGTAAAAAACCCGTTGTGGCTATCTACTCTACTTTTCTACAACGTGCCTATGATCAATTAATTCACGATGTAGCGATTCAAAATCTCGACGTCTTGTTTGCTATTGATCGCGCTGGTCTTGTTGGAGCCGATGGCCCGACTCATGCTGGTAGCTTTGATCTGAGTTACCTGCGATGTATTCCCAATATGGTTGTTATGGCACCAGCCGATGAAAATGAATGTCGACAGATGTTAACGACAGGATTCCGTTATCCTGGCCCTGCCGCAGTCAGATACCCACGCGGATCTGGCACCGGTATCGCTATTGACCCAGCATTAACGTCATTAGAAATTGGCAAAGCTGAATTACGCCGTCAGGGTAAGAAAGTCGCTATTTTTGCCTTTGGCAGTATGGTCTCAGCAGCTGAACAGGCGGCGAGTGAAATTGATGCTACTGTGGTGAATATGCGCTTTGTTAAACCGCTAGATGAAACCATGATAAAAACCATCGCCGATAGTCATGACTTATTAATCAGTATTGAAGAAAATGCTGTCATGGGTGGCGCAGGCAGCGCTATTAACGAGTATTTGTCTCATATCAAACATTCAACACCAATCACCCTGCTGGGTTTGCCTGATAGTTTCATTGAGCATGGTGTTCACCAACACATGCTAAGCGCTTGCGGACTCGATTCAAACGGCATACTCGATACCATTAATCGATACTTTGCGGCATAATACGCTGTCATCCTGAACGATTCCTGAGTATAATAGTCAACTATATGAGCGCTACATACACTTTAAAGATCTTGGCGGACTTTGCTTCCGCGCACACCCTGAGAGACTATCCAGGAGACTGCAAACGCATGCACGGTCACAATTGGAAGCTGGAAGTCGACGTAACGGCAACCGGCCTCAATGAACATGGCATGGGCATGGACTTCAAGACCATCAAAACAGCTACTCGTGAACTAGCAAAAACATTGGATCACCGTTATCTGAATGATATCCCACCATTCGATACAATTAATCCAACAGCTGAAAACATCGCTAGGTACTTTTATCAAAAGCTAAGCACAACATTGAATAATGATATTGCTCAAGTTTCTGGTGTTACCGTGTGGGAAACCGATCGCGCTTGCGTTAAATACAGCGAGGATAAATGAATGAGCACAACCCCAGATAAAACTAAAATCAGTGACGAAATTGAAGACGTCCAGAATATTGCCGATCAGCGTAAAATTGCTATCGACAAAGTTGGTATAAAAGATATTAAACATCCTGTAAAAGTGAGTGATCGCTCTACGGGTGAGCAATACACTATCGCTAATTTTAATATGTATGTGAACCTACCTCATCAATTTAAAGGTACACATATGTCACGTTTCGTTGAGATTCTTAACGAACACAATGAACGCGAGATCACCGTAAAAACGTTCCGTGAAATGCTGGGCAAAATGACGGAACGTCTTGATGCTGAATCAGGTTATATCGAAATGAACTTCCCTTATTTTGTGAATAAGGAAGCCCCCATTTCTAAAGTACGCAGCTTGATGGATTATGATGTCACCTTCATCGGTGAAATCAAGGGTACTGAGACAATGACGACGGTTAAAGTAGTCGTTCCAGTCACCAGCTTATGCCCATGTTCAAAAAACATTTCTGATTATGGTGCTCACAACCAGCGTTCACACGTCACCTTGACCGTTAGAGTAGACAGTTTCGTGTGGATTGAAGATCTCATCGATATCGTTGAAAAAGAAGCATCATGTGAAATCTACGGCTTATTAAAACGTCCAGATGAAAAATATGTCACTGAACGTGCGTATGATAATCCTAAATTTGTTGAAGATATTGTTCGTGATATCGCTGCACAGCTGAACATGGACAAACGAATTAATGCTTATACTGTTGAGTCTGAGAATTTTGAATCAATTCATAATCACTCAGCGTATGCTTTGATTACAAAAGGCTTCGACTAAGAAGTAAGCACCAAATAAAAAAAGCCCGGCTAAGCTGGGCTTTTTTTTAATATTTTTGTCTAAGATCTAGACGCTCACCATTATGCTGCAAGTCGAGTTGGCCAAGAAAAGACATACCCAATAGTGTTGTTGAAGGTTCTTCCCCATCAATCACTACGGCGTCGATATTGTATAGCTTTATATTTTCCAGCTGTACAAAATTCAAACTGACTTTATAACCGCGACCAGATCCTGATGCCGTTCTAATACCAACCTGCTCTGAATTGAGATAATCGATACCTAATCGAGCCGCAGTGGCTGCATTCATTGCAACAGTCGACGCGCCTGTATCCACCAAAAGTTGTGTTGTAAAGCCGTTGATATTACCCGTAGCTATATACATCCCATTGTTTGGCCAGAGTGTTACAGCAGTATTTTTTTCTGCTTCGATATAATTAGTGCTGATGACATCACCAATAGGATAAATTTGACGCTGTTTATTGAACTCGATAACGGCTTTAGTACTATCTGCGGCGACAAGTTTGAAACCTTCAGGGGTAGATTCACCGACTTTTAATAAATGCTGTTTGCCATTAATTTCTACAACAGCTTGATCTGTGAATAAACCGACCACCATAATCGGAATATCTTCAGCCGATGCGGGGAACGTATTTAACAGTATAATAAGCAACAATAATCCGATTTTTTTCATTGTCGCTTCCTTTTTATCAGGCTGACCTTTATACACATCATGAATATCACTTTTCCTATTACAGTATCTGGCGTTTTATTGGCCGGTGGTCAATCCCGCCGTATGGGTGGAAAAGATAAAGGACTGATTATTCATAATGGCAGCCCACTCATAGAGCAAGTTATTCATTCTATACTACCGCAAACCGATCAGTTGCTAATTAGCGCAAATCGACATATCGAAGAATATCAAGCATTTGGCTATCCTGTCATCACTGATAACCTAGATGATTTTCAAGGCCCACTGGCAGGTATGTTGTCCGCAATGGAATCAGCCACAACTGATTATATATTAACCGCGCCCTGCGACTGTCCAGTGATATCAGCCCAGCTTCGACAACGACTGATGGAAGGGTTATTAGCAACAGGGGCCGATATCGCTGTTGCTCATGATGGCCATCGATTACAACCCGTATTCGCGCTAATACCTGTGCGTTTAAAAACAAATTTGCGAGATTTTTTAGCATCCGGAGAGCGGAAAACTCAAGACTGGTTTGAAAAGCAGATGCTCTCTATTGTCGATTTTTCAGATCAAACTGATAGTTTTGTTAATCTCAATACTCCAGAAGATTTTGAAAAGAAAATTCCTATTGCTTCATCAAAACCAATTTTAGGCTTTGCCGCATACAGTGGCACAGGCAAGACAACGCTCCTAACCAAACTAATTCCAATACTCAATCAACGTGGCATTCGTATAGCTGTTATTAAACATGCTCATCATAATTTCGACATTGATACACCCGGTAAAGATAGTTACATGCTGCGCGAAGCAGGTGCTCAGCAAATGCTAATCGCCTCATCGAGAATGATGGCACTGATGCAGAAAAATCATGCTAAGGCGATTGAACCTAAGTTACAAACTCTACTCCGACGACTTGACACTAAAAGCCTGGATTTAATCTTAGTTGAGGGCTTTAAACATGAACGATATCCTAAGATAGAGCTTAATCGTCATGAACTAGGTAAAGCTGAATTATATAAAGCGGATGCTGACATTATTGCCATTGCGACAGACCAGTTAGATATCCATCAGCATAGCTTACCCATACTTGATATTAACAATATCGGTATGATGGCCGACTTTATCGAACATTATCTCAATAAATGGAATGCTGAACATGGCTGAATTTACGCCCCAAGCAAGTTGTGCTGATGATGCTGATCCCAATAATTTATCAGTAGAGCAAGCAACTCAAGCTATCAATACGCTACTTCGCCCTATTGATAGCTGGCAAAAGGTGGCATTGAGACAATCGTTAGGTCAGGTATTGCAGCAGGATATTGTCTCGCCACAACAAGTCCCTCCTTATGATAATTCGGCAATGGATGGATATGCATTCAAAAGTACTGACATCACAGCTTCGCCCTTCTCACTCAAACAAGTAGGTATTGCTTTTGCTGGCAAGCCATACACCGGCCATGTGAAGGCAGGAGAATGTATTCGCATCATGACAGGTGCAAAAATCCCAAATGATTGCGACACCGTTGTGATGCAGGAACAAGTTGAAGTACAAGCTGAATCCATTACCATTCACAAGGCAGTCGTCAGCGGTCAAAATGTCAGAATGGCTGGGGAAGACATAAGAATTAATGACATTGTATTAAGAGCCGGTCGTCGTATTCAGCCTGCTGACTTAGGCCTATTAGCCTCGCTAGGCATTGGTGAAGTCGTTGTTAAACGTCCTCTCCGAGTTGCTTTCTTCTCTACGGGTGATGAACTCGTCAGTATTGGTGATACATTAGCTGATGGCCAGATTTATGACAGTAACCGATATACGATTTACGGTATGTTAACTAGCCTTGGTGTCGATGTGTTAGACATGGGGGTTATTGCCGATGATAAACAAAGCTTGCGTGAGGCATTACAAACAGCCGCACAGGAAGCTGATGTAGTTATTACTTCTGGTGGTGTTTCTGTGGGCGATGCTGATTATGTCAAAGCTATGCTGGATGAGCTTGGTCAGGTCAACTTCTGGAAAATCGCCATGCGTCCAGGACGTCCGTTGGCCTTTGGGCAAATTGAAAATGCACTATTTTTTGGATTACCTGGCAATCCAGTCTCTGTCATGGTGACCTTTTATCAGTTTGTGCAACCCGCCTTACAACGATTAGCTGGTGATCATGCGGCGGCTCCAATTCAGATCCAAGTACCTTGCACGAATGACATCAAAAAACGTGCTGGTCGCTTTGAGTTTCAGCGCGGCGTTCTGACAAAAGACGAAAATGGTCAGATGACGGTGAGTACAACCGGTCAACAAGGCTCAGGGATATTGCGCTCTATGAGTTCAGCCAATTGTTTCATTTTACTTGAAGAAAGCTGTGATGGCCTAAGTGCCGGCAGTCTAGTTAACGTTCAACCTTTTGCAGGTCTGGTATGACAGAATCAACAACAGAAAGCGCTCTCGTTAAACAACAACGCGAGTTCAATAAATTACGTAAACGTCTTCGTCGTCAAGTCGGTCAAGCTATCGCAGACTACGATATGATCCAAGACGGTGACAAAGTCATGGTCTGCCTCTCTGGCGGTAAAGACAGTTACACAATGTTAGATATTTTGATCAATCTGCGTGACCATGCACCGATTAATTTCGACATCATTGCCGTCAACTTAGATCAAAAACAACCCGGCTTTCCAGAGCACGTTTTACCTGAGTATTTGGCATCAATTGGTGTGCCTTTTCACATCATCGAAAAAGATACTTACAGCATTGTCAAAGAAGTTGTACCTGAAGGGAAAACAACCTGTGGTATCTGCTCTCGTCTGCGACGTGGTTCTTTGTATGGTTACGCTCGCCAAAATGGCATAACCAAGATTGCATTAGGTCATCACCGTGATGACATTATGGAAACCTTATTTTTGAATATGTTTTATGGCGGTAAAATAAAAGCCATGCCTCCCAAGCTTTTAAGTGACGACAAAACCAATATTGTCATCAGACCAATGAGCTATGCAAAAGAAGCTGATATTGCTAAATACTCTGATGCGATGAAGTTTCCTATCATTCCATGTAACTTGTGTGGTTCCCAAGAAAACTTACAGCGACAAGTCATCAAAGAGATGCTGCAATCATGGGAAAAACAACACCCTGGTCGCGTGGAGAATATTTTCCGTAGCATTCAACATATTTCTCCTTCACAACTAGCCGATGTGAATCTATTTGATTTTGTAAATTTAGAGGCTCAGCGTCAAGAACCCACTGGTGAAGAAGACATACGGCAAGATGATTTTGCGCAACCCGCTTTGGCGAGATAACACTAAAGTTATCACCAATGTAAAGAAATGTTATCAAACTGTAATAAGTTGTAACGCTAAGTTATTGAAGGCGCTCACAACTTTCATAAGCACTTGATTTTATTAAATAAAACAACATGGTTATTTTTTAACCAGATCTAACAGCTTTGTTACAGATGAATGACTTAGCGTCTTTCACAGAAGTTAATCACAGAGTTATCCACAGAAAATGTGAGTAACTCTGTAAGTGATTGATTCCTGATTTTAGCCCTTATTTTTTAGCTGGTGCGGGTGTGAAATCTTCTGCAAATTCCAATGCGTTTCCATCAGGATCTCGGCAGAAAAAAGCAGCTCGACCTGATTTGCTTCGTGAAAACGGATAACCCGCTTTTTCAAGTCTCTCGCCTAGTGCATCTAAATCATCAACCACTAAAGCGACATGTCGATCACGTCCACCATGCTCTGGCCTGATAGCATCAGCATCCGGATTAGGTAATACCATAAGGTGCAACATTTGTCCGGTATCAGAGAGATCGAGCCAAGCCCCATCATAAGCAAATGTCGGCCGATTTGGATTTAAAGGAATCTGTAAGACATCACAATAAAAACTGAGTGACTTTTGCAAATCTTTTACTAAAAAACTCGCGTGAGCAATAGATATAATCATAATTCAACCTGATTTTGATAAGAGTTTGATGCTTGCTGGTATGTCACCACATGTTATCAACAGCTAAAGAGTCATTCTACAATGATTAACACCATGCAAGGCGGTCTTAGGCTTTTCCTTGTTTGGCCATGCCATAGGCAGCCATAAAGATCATCGCCCCACCAATCCATTCTAAATAGCTCATTTGTTCACTGGTTAACCACCAAGCTGAGATGGCTGCTACGACAAGCTCAGATAACATTAAAATCGATGAACGAAATACAGGCATTCTTGCTAGACCGTATAAAACAGCTATCGTCATCGCAACAAAACACAAACCACCAAATAGCATAATGCCAAGCCATAATGAGATTGAGATATCAGGCACGGGCGATTCACGAACAAGAATAACCAAGATAGAAACAAACACGACCCCCCAAAACACTACGGTTGTTTTCACTTCCATTGCGACATCAGCCAATTTCCGACTCAGCACATTGTTAATAGAAAATAAAAAACCGGCGAGTAATGCTAACCAATCAGCAAAACCATTTGGCCATGGAAACCCAACTTCTGGGTGCCAGAGCATGATCAATGTACCCGTCATTGCTATGACAATCATCAACATAGACAATCGTGAAATGGTTTCACCTAACCACCAGCGACTCAATAAAACAGACCATAAGGGCGACAAATAAAATAACAGCATAACCCTGACGACTTCGCCCTCTGTCAGCGCAACCAAGAAAACGATATTGGTGGCACCGGCAGCGAGAGCTAGGCCAAGTAATGATAGTGGCCACTGCGAGGTATTTTGTTGGCAAAAACGCCAAAGATAAAAGCTGCCCGCGATTGCTGCTGCCAAATACATCAGTAATACTGACCAAACGACGTTCACACCGGCTTGTTCGAGTAGTCGCATGGGGTACCAAATCAGGCCCCACATTGTCGAAGAGAAAAGAATTGCCAGCACGGCAAGGTTAAATTGTTTTGGATTAACTGAATTCATGGCACACCTTATAACACGAGAAAGGCTTAACCCGTTATAATGGCGAAATTTTTCACTGATAATTGGTGTTATGAATCCTGAACTGGCACAGCTACATCCCTACCCTTTTG
>DRHY01000071.1 GCA_011052985.1 Methylophaga thalassica | reverse complement strand
ATGCAAGAAGTGACCAGAGCCGGCACCGCTCAGAGCATTTATCAGCGCTTACCTTCTGACATTAATGTGGCTGGAAAAACGGGGACCACTGACGAACAAAGAGATAGCTGGTTTGCTGGCTTCAGTGGCAATCGTTTGGCGGTTGTTTGGTTGGGCTTAGATAATAATCATCCCCTTCCCTTTACTGGTTCAGGTGGCGCGCTAAAGGTGTGGAAACAGTTTATGGCTTCACAACCATTACAATCGTTTGATGCACCTAAGCCCGATGATATAGAGTGGAAGTGGATCGATAGAGCTTCCGGCAAATTATCTTCAGAACAGTGTGATGGCGCGAGACAATTACCCTTTATTAAGGGGACAGAACCCGTTGAAGCTATCAGCTGTGTCAACACATCATCACAACAAGATAATCCAGTAAGCCGATCGCTTAATTGGATAAAAAACTGGTTTTAATAAGGTAGTGTAATGAGACAGTCTCACGTTCGTTTTTTAGGTTTTTCCGCGTTCCTGCTATTAGGGTTGAATGCCTGTTCCACATCGCCTTCTCATGCGCCGATTGATGATAGAACATCCATACCACCATCAACAGAATCAGCACCTGAACCGAGAGCAGATAATCGCATTAAAAATGAGCCAGTCATCGTCGAGTCACTGCCTGAACAAGCGACAATTGAAGCGATTACCCCTCCAACACCTAAAAAACAGAACCCAGCCGTAATAGCGCTTTTAGCATCAGCTCAGCAATCAACGGATAATGGCAATTTACCTGCTGCACAAAACCAATTACAACGTGCCCAACGAATTGCACCTAGTGACCCAGAAGTCTATTACTCTTTGGCTCAAACTCATTTGGCCCTAGACAATTATGGCCTGGCAGAACAAGTCACGTTAAAAGGTATATCGGTGGCCAATGGCCAAACAGATAAGTTGAAAAAGTTATGGTTTTTGATGGCCAAAATTAAATTACGTGCAGGTGATGCTAATGGTGCTGAAGAAGCTCAGCGTAAGGCCCAAAGCTATTTATAACGAAGAAATTTCACCAGACAATTTCTGGTACAAAGAAGGATACTGACTAAGGATTTCGGTCATCCCCTTAATATCAAATACATCCACTTTTTCTAATAGGGTTTCAGCATAATCCCATAATGGTGTGAAATCGTATTGTTGCGCAAGAGAGAGTAGATCTGAGGCAAAGAGCCTAATCTCACTCATATCATTACTGTCACGAACCGATTTCCACATCGACATTTTTTCTTCTAGCCCGGTCAACACGGGTGCTAAAACCTGTAGTTCATGCTCTGATAATTCCAATGATTCAGCTTTAGAGTCATCCCCCACTAGCGAATGCTTTAAATAGCCGGCTAAGGCTTTATATAAATCAACCTTTTTTACTGGTTTTCGAATGTAATCATCAAAGCTATGTTGCCTCACTTGATCAAAATCATCTTTCATCACTGAAGCTGTCAGCGCAATGATGGGTAGATTTGGATTAATGTGAGCTTTGATCTCATCAGCAGCCTTATAACCATCCATAACTGGCATTCTCAGATCCATCAACACTAAATCAATGTTTTCCGCTGCCACTATATCAACAGCTTGTTTACCATTATTGGCTTCGAGAACAGTAATTGAGCTCTCAGCGAAAACTTCTTTTATCAAAGAGCGGTTAGCGTCGATATCATCCACCACTAAAATAACTGCCGGTTGAAATTCAGGAAGCGCCACTTTTGATGGAAGTACATCGTTATTCTCAGCTTCCACTGAGGTAACAGCCACACTATCTAGGTTCACTGTAAAAATAGAACCTTCACCTAATTGAGATTGAACGGTTAAAGTGCCACCCATGAGTTTCACCAATCGACTGCATATCGATAGACCTAAGCCTGTACCACCGAACTTGGATGTATCCTGCCCAAGCGTTTGTTGGAAGTCATCAAAGATGGAATCAAGCTGTTGGTTAGGGATACCCATGCCGGTATCTTCGACATCAATACGAAGTCTAATTTTACTTTGTTGAGTGATATCGTCTTCAGCTCTTGCTCGTAAGCTAATATGCCCCTGCTCAGTAAACTTAACCGCATTACCCACAAGATTGAGTAATATTTGGCGTAATCGAACAATGTCCAGAAACAGACTAGAGGGGATATCGTCATCCACTATCAGTCTGAGCTCAACCCCTTTATTACGTAAAGGCACACTGAAAATATGTGAAATTTCTTCAAACAATATGTGAGGGTTAGCAGGTTTATTGTTGATTTCTAATTTACCCGCTTCGATCTTGGATAAATCTAGAATATCGTTAATAAGCAGCATCAAATCATTACCCGCAGATTGGATAGTTTTGACGTAGGATTTGAGTTTATTATTTTGTATTTGGTCATAAAGTAATTCGGTGAAGCCTATAATGGCATTCATTGGTGTACGAATTTCATGACTCATATTCGCTAAGAATTCTGATTTCGCATGATTGGCCACTTCTGCTTTTTCTTTCGCATCGATGAGTTCAGCTTCCATCTCAAGGCGATCAGTCAAATCAACCGCAATACCCAACATGGCATCTTGATGTTGATAATGAATCGGCATGATAGAAACCATCATCGAGCGTTCATCACCATCCAACTTTTTAAATTGAACAATTTTTTGGTTCACGAAACCATGCTGTGACAGGTCACTAAGTAACCGTTCTCTATCCTCAACATTAGTATAGAAGTCAATCATATTGTGTTGTTTTAGTGATGTAATATCGAGGTTATAATCTGACAAGGCTTGCGGGTTAGCATAGACAATCTGACCACTACGCTCCGTCACTACAATTTGTAATGGAATATGATCAATCAAAATTTTGGTCTGTGCTTCAGCTACTTCCCTGAGTCTAATCTGAGCCGCCAACTTTCTATTCCAGTAGAGGATCCACATAGCAAAAATAGAAAACCCAATAGCAAATTTAATGAGTAAACCGTAGTCAACTTGGAAGGCGTATTTATCTTTACCCCACGTATCCAATATAGCCTGCTTTTCTGATTGAGATATGCTCGCAATCGCACGATTAAACAAACTCGCCATTGGTTTATATTCATCTGTAAAGCCAAAAGCTAAAGACGTTTCAAAACCGGTATCACCGACAATACGAATATTGTTAATACCCATTTCAGATATGTGGTAACTCGTTTGCGCCAGTGTCGCCACTAATGCATCAATTTTCCCCGTAGAAACTTGTTTAAGTCCTCCTTGAATACTATCAACCATAATAAACTCAATTAGGGGGTACTGTTTTTGAATATTATCGACATAACCATAGTCACGAATCATGGCTATTCGTTTAGTTTTAATCTGATCTAGGTTTTCCACATGTGATTCATCATCTCTCATCACAATAACAATTGGGCTTGATAGATAGCTTCGACTAAAGGTCAAAAATTTTCCCAATGTAGAATCACTGGTTTCCGAAATCATATCTACATCATTATTACGTATCATTTGAATCGACTCTGCCCAGCTAGCAGTGGGGATATAATCAATTTTTATGTTTAACTTTTGCTCGATAAGGCTCAAATATTCGGAAACAATACCAATGTAATTGCCATTATCATCAAAGGCTTCATAAGGAAGCCAGTTAGGATCACCTGTGAAACGAATTGTTTTGTGGGCATTTAGCCATGCACGCTCAGATGGAGCGATAGGAACACTGAGTGGTGTTTCTTTATTCTGGTCCATCGCTCTGAACCACTTATCATCAATCCCCCTTTTTTGAACAGCGGAGATTGCTAACATGGCTTTATCAATTATTGATGACAACATCGGCATGGTCGTTTGGGTCGCCATGTAAATATTCTCACTATTGAGGTAGCTACTCGACTCAATAGGCACAAACTCATCTATACCACGCTTACTCAACTCGTAACTCAAGACAGCATAGGTGTTATACAACAAATCGGCTTGACCGCTATTCACCATATTAATAGCGTCATTAATAGAGTCCACTTCGACCACTTTCAGTTTAGGGTAATATCGATTTATGGTATTAATTCTGGCATCATTTTTTGGAATAGCGACTTTACCGCCAGCGAGTTCTTCAACGTCAGTCACCCCTATATCTCGATGAATGAAAAAGGCATCAGTTGCCTTCAGATAGGGGCTTGAAAATGTCATAAAAGATAATTTTTCAGGTGTCATATAGACTGCTGGTAATAGATCCAGCTCACCTGCCGTGAAGCGTTTTAAATGATCTCGCCATGTGCCTTGCTGATAATCAAATGTCAGACCTGTATAACTTGCAATGATGTCTAGATAATCTCGAGCGATCCCTGAATACTCCCCCTTTTCATCTACAAACTCAAAAGGCGGCCACTCGACACCTGCCCCCACACGAACGACTGGATGCGCCTCTATCCAGGCAATCTCCTCATCACTCAACAAAGTAAGGCGGTTTGTGGAAATATCAGCATCATTTGCCAATAAAACGGATGATGAAAATAAAAAAATATGAATCAAAACTACAAGGCGCAGAAAATACCGAGTCGGTATGATGTTGATAGTGCCTTGTTTCATTTCATCCATAGTTAGTTCTGCTGAATAATGTCTGTAAAATCTTCTCGATTTGCCGCCATTAAATCAACCAACTCAGGATCAAAATGGCTACCTCGCTGCTGCAATATATAATCGAATGCCTCATCTACTTCCCAAGGCCCTTTGTAACAACGCTTATGTGTTAGTGCATCAAACACATCCGCTATAGCGACAATTCTCCCGTAAATATGAATTTCTGTTCCTGAAAGACCTTGAGGATAACCACTACCATCCCATTTTTCGTGATGTTGATGGGCAATAATAGCCGCTGATTTAATTAGCCTTCTTTTTGAATTCGAGAGAAGTTTGTACGCATTTGTTGTGTGCGTTTTCATGATGGTAAATTCTTCAGCCGTCAATTTCCCGGCTTTATGAAGGATCTCGTGAGGAATGGTTAGCTTACCGATATCATGCATTGGTGAACCATAATATAGTGAATGTGCATCCTGCTCGGTTAGGGCGGGATGTTTTATCGCAAGTAAAGAACAAATTTCTGCCACACGGCGGATGTGTTTACCCGTTTCATCAGAGTTGGACTCCATCAGCTCAGTTAACATCCAAATGAGTTCTTTTTGGCTGTTTTCCAGCTCAGTTAACAGACGCTCTTCAGCATAGCGAGACTTGGTTTCTAAATCGATATTTTGTTGCTTCAGCCACTTCTTCGTTAGGTAAAGCTGGATATGTGTTTTTACCCTAGCAAGTAATTCAGCCGCGTGAAAAGGTTTTGTTACATAATCAACCCCACCCACAGCAAACGCTTTGGATATAGAGTCAATATCAGATTTTGCCGTTAGGAAGATAATTGGCACATCATGCCATTTAGGAAGCGATTTAATAGCCTGACAGACAGAATAGCCATCCATGCCAGGCATCATAATGTCGAGCAGAATAAGATCGAATGCAGCCTTATCACCCTTTAATAGCGACAACGCTTTTTCACCATTATTAGCGAAAGAAAATTCGTAATTATCTTCTCTTAATAAATTCATTGCGACCTGAATATTGTCAGCAACGTCATCTACAATGAGAATTCTCGAATGAGACACCATGACTTGATTCCAATAACATCTTGTTACGTTTGATTATATAAGTAACTGAAAGGAAAAGTATATTGGTGAAATTTTGTAAGGATTAAAAATACTGAATAGTAAATTCAAAAATAGATAGCGCCCCAGTATATTGGAGCGCTACATTTAGTTATAAACCTAAAACATCCTGCATATCAAACAGCCCCGTTGGTTCTTTCACTAACCAGTTAGAAGCTCGCATAGCACCAAAAGCAAAGGTCATACGACTAGAAGCTTTATGTGTAATCTCTACCCTTTCACCTTCGGCAGCAAACAAAACCGTGTGATCACCCACAATGTCTCCAGCTCTCACAGTAGCGAAGCCAATTGTCTCCCGATCACGCTCACCGGTGCGGCCTTCACGCCCATAGACTGCGCATGTTTTTAAGTCACGCCCTAATGCATCCGCGACCACTTCACCCATTCTGAGGGCTGTGCCTGAGGGTGCATCTACCTTATGTCGATGATGTGCTTCCATAATCTCAATATCAACATCATCACCTAACACTCGAGCCGCAATATCCAATAATTTAAGTGTCAGATTGACTCCAACACTCATATTGGGGGCTAACAATACAGCCACCTGTTCAGAAGTCTGTTTGATGATGTTCTTTTGTTCATCATCAAATCCAGTAGTTCCGATCACTGGGCGACATTGATTTTCAATACAATGAGGCAACAAGGCCATTGTTACTTCTGGCAAGGTAAAATCGATAATAATATCGGAGTCCTTGGTCGCTTTAGCCACATCTGATGAAATGGCCACGCCCAATTTGCCGACGCCAGCTAACT
>DRHY01000070.1 GCA_011052985.1 Methylophaga thalassica | reverse complement strand
TCTCTGTAAGGTTATTACTTAAACCTGTCATCTTGTTGTATGGTGCTATTACTGGAGTGATTTCTGCCATGGTCGGTATCGGTGGTGGCACATTCATAGTGCCTTATTTGGTTATGAGTGGACTGTCTATCCAAAAAGCCGTAGGTACAGCAGCAGCATGCGGTTTTCCTATTGCTGTAAGTGGCATTATTACCTACATGATAATTGGTCAAGCTCATCAACCAGTCACTACCTCATGGCAGACTGGATTTGTTAATTGGCAAGCTTTTATAGGTATTGTGAGTACTAGTATTTGGATGGCTCCAGTTGGGGCGAAAATAGCGACAAAACTTTCCGCGACTTTATTAAGTCGCTTATTTTCAGTGTTGCTGTTATTTATCGGTGTGATGTTCATCATGCGCTAAACAATCAGGATATGACTCGCTATCCTTTACTTTAACTCTGCCAATGCACGGATAAGTTTTAACCGAAGTACTTTTCTTTTATAATTAGCGGTTTAATTTATTCGCTAACGGAGCACAATCACTATGAATCTTGACCGTGTTGGTTCAGGCCAAAACTTGCCATCTGATATTAATGTCATCATCGAAATACCATCACATTCAGATCCTGTGAAATACGAAGTAGATAAAGAGACTGGTGCTTTATTTGTTGATCGCTTTATGAATACAGCTATGTTCTACCCATGTAACTATGGCTACGTACCAAACACATTATCGGACGATGGTGATCCTGCCGATGTATTAGTTATCAGCCCTTACGCGCTAATCAGTGGTTGTGTTGTGCAATGTCGTCCAGTGGGGATGTTGAAAATGACAGATGAGTCTGGTGAAGATGCCAAGATCATCGCGGTACCTCATGACAAAATGTACGATGACATAAAAGATATTGCTGACGTGCCAGAGCGGTTACTTAGCCAGTTAGGCCATTTCTTTGAGCATTACAAAGATCTTGATAAAAATAAATGGGTCAAAGTTGAAGGTTGGGTAGGCAAAGCCGAAGCTGAAGCCGAACTCATTGCCAGTGTTGAGCGTTTTAACGAAAAAGCTGCACAGAAAAACTAAGCTTAAGACTTATATTTAAATCGGCGAGCTGAATTTTTCAGACTCGCCGTTTTTTTATCTATCAAAGGACCATTATGGCAACGTTGATACTTCAAGGTGCCGCGCTGACTCAAGATGCAGCTGCGCAGATTGCAAACTCACTCCAGGGCTTTATTGATTGGCGAAATAAATTTGCCATTATTTCTACAGATAAAGAATGTGATGTAGATGTGTTGGAGACATTGAGAGAGCAGCATCTGTTTGACATCAATTGCTTGCCTGACGCTTTTGATGTCTCAGCGGTAGGTCTGTTAGTGACTGATATGGACTCCACGTTGATCACCATAGAGTGTATTGATGAGATTGCTGATTTTATGAATCTAAAACCTCAAGTAGCGGCGATAACTGAATCCGCCATGCGAGGTGAAATAGATTTTGAAACTTCATTAAGACAACGTGTGTCTCTGCTTAAAGGCTTAGATGTCACCGTGCTTGAGCGTGTGTACGATGAAAGACTGAAATTAAGCCCCGGTGCAGAAGTGATGGTTAGCTCGCTTAAATCCAGTGGTATTAAATTAGCGCTTGTCTCTGGTGGCTTTACCTTTTTTACAGATAGGCTTAAACAACGTTTGAACTTGGATTTTAGTCAGGCCAATCGCTTAGCTGAACATGATGGCAAATTGACAGGTGAAGTTGAGGGGGACATATGCGGAGCGCAAACGAAGGCTGATTTTCTTCTAGACTGTTGTGAGCAGATAGGTATCCGTCCCGAGCAAACAATAGCCGTTGGAGATGGTGCCAATGATTTATTAATGATGCAACCAGCCGGATTGAGCGTCGCCTATCATGCTAAACCAACAGTGCAGCAACAAGCTGACACAGTTATCAATCATAATGGCCTAGACGCTATTCTTGGTCTCTTGCAGCTGGAATATAACTAAATTAAGCTTGAATTAGTTAATTTACGTCCCCATCTGCTGTTAAACGAATTTATAAATAATGAGGAATGATCTAATGGAAGTTGATGTAATGGATAAAATCAAACAGGCAATTGAGTCAAACTCGATTATTCTGTTTATGAAAGGCACACCTGAGTTTCCACAATGTGGCTTTTCAAGTCGTTCTTCACAAGCCATTGGCGCCTGTGGTGCAGAATTTGCTTATGTGAATGTACTAGCTGAACCTGATGTCAGAGCTAATTTGCATCGTTACGCTGATTGGCCAACCTTCCCACAGCTATATATTAACGGTGAGTTAGTTGGTGGATGTGACATCATTATGGAGCTGTATGAAAACGGCGAATTGAAAAAAATGATAGATGAAGTGAGCTAAAAAAGGGCATGAGCGAAGAAAATGATCACGAATGGAACGGCGAGCATGATTATGCCGTCGCACCAGCAAAGCCAGAGTTAAAGCAACCACCAAAATACAAGGTAATCATGCTTAACGATGACTACACGCCCATGGATTTTGTGATTGAAGTACTTGAAACGCTTTTCAGCATGGGACGTGAGCAAGCTTCACGTACCATGCTTCAAGTTCACACCGAAGGTAGTGCTCTTTGTGGTACTTTTACCTATGAGATAGCTGAAGCAAAAGTCGAACAGGTCAACAGCTATGCTCAAAGCCATGGACATCCATTGCAATGTACGATGGAAGAGGAATAACCTAAGTTCGATATCCAACCAAATAGGTGGAATGCAATATGTTAAGTAAAGAGCTCGAACAAACTCTCAGTCAAGCATTCAATTATGCTCGTCAACGCTCTCATGAATTTCTAACCGTTGAGCATTTGCTGTTAGCGCTACTAGAAAATGGCCAAGCTCTCGCTGTTTTAAAGGCTTGTGATGTTGATATCAATATCCTTCGCCAAGAACTGAATGATTTTCTTGCAGATAACTTACCCACGCTATCTGAAGATAGTGAGCGTGAAACGCAGCCTACATTAGCTTTTCAACGCATATTGCAGCGGGCGGTTATGCATGTGCAATCGTCTGGTGGTACAGAAGTGACTGGTGCCAATGTCTTGGTGTCTATTTTCTCAGAACAACAATCACAGGCTGTTTACTTGCTACAAAAACAAGATGTCACTCGCCTTGATGTAGTGAATGCTATAAGTCACGGTGATGCTGAAGATGCCCACGATGAATCTGCTGATATAGATAAAACAAGTTCAGATGATGCCTCAGAGGAGAATAGCCCCCTTGTTCTCTACGCTGATAACCTGAATGCACTCGCGTTGCAGGGAAAAATCGATCCTTTGATTGGTCGTGCGGCAGAGCTGGAAAGAACACTCCAAGTCCTATGTCGTCGTCGCAAAAACAATCCTCTTTTTGTTGGTGAGGCTGGTGTTGGTAAAACAGCCCTAGCAGAGGGATTAGCAAGACGTATTGTTCATGGTGATGTGCCAGAAGTATTGAGTGAAACGATTATTTACTCACTAGACTTAGGTGCCTTAGTCGCTGGTACAAAATATCGTGGTGATTTTGAAAAACGATTAAAAGCCTTGCTTAGGGAACTGAAAAAACAACCTCACGCTATTTTATTTATTGATGAAATTCATACCATGATTGGAGCCGGTAGTGCTGGTAACAGCACTATGGATGCGGCTAATTTACTGAAACCTATGTTGGCAAGTGGAGAACTGAAATGTATCGGTTCGACTACTTATCAAGAGTACCGAGGTATTTTTGAACACGATCGTGCATTAGCAAGACGCTTCCAGAAAATTGATTTACCTGAGCCCTCTGTGTCTGAAACAGTTGAAATTCTCAAAGGTCTAAAACCCGGTCTTGAAGAGCATCATAATGTGCGCTATTCAAATGCAGCGATTGAACAAGCAGCAGAGTTATCGCATCGTCATATCAATGATCGTTTCTTACCAGATAAAGCAATTGATGTTCTGGATGAAGTGGGCGCAGCTCAGCGAATTGTTCCAAAGTCAAAACGCAAAAAATTAATTGGCGTTAATGATATTCAATCAATTGTGGCCAAGATTGCTCGTATTCCTGCAAAAACAGTGAGCAATGCTGACAAAGATAATCTTCGTAAACTTGAAGACAATTTAAAACGAGTTATCTTTGGCCAAGATGAAGCAATTGCCGCTTTGAGCTCAGCCATTAAAATGGCTCGTTCAGGGTTAGGTCACCCAGAGAAACCGACGGGGACATTTTTATTTGCAGGTCCTACAGGTGTGGGTAAAACCGAAGTGACACGCCAATTAGCTCATAATTTAGGTGTGGACTTGATTCGGTTTGATATGTCGGAATACATGGAAAGTCACACTGTTTCTCGGTTGATTGGTGCTCCTCCTGGTTATGTTGGCTTTGATCAAGGTGGCTTGCTTACTGATGCCATTATCAAACAACCTCATGCCGTACTACTGCTTGATGAGATTGAAAAGGCGCACCCAGATGTATTCAATCTTTTACTGCAAGTTATGGATCATGGCACGCTTACAGACAATAACGGACGTAAAGCTGATTTCAGGCATGTTGTCTTAGTGATGACCAGTAATGCTGGTGCTTCAGAACTGAGCAAAGCGTCTATTGGTTTCACCCAACAGAAAGTGGAGCAAATGGACGGCACTGAAGCTATAAAACGTACCTTCACACCAGAGTTTAGAAACCGTCTAGATGGCACAATTCAATTCCAGCCACTCGATAAAGCTGCGATTCTTCGTGTTGCTGACAAGTCGGTACTTGAGCTTGAAATGTTGTTACAAGATAAAAACGTGACCATTGAAATCAACGACCAAGCGCGTCAGTGGTTGGCTGATAATGGCTATGATGTACAAATGGGTGCACGTCCAATGGCTCGCTTAGTACAAGAGAAAATTAAGCGTCCGTTGGCGGATGAACTGCTATTTGGCAAGTTAAGTCAACGTGGTGGACACGTCCGCGTCACATTAAAAGAGGGCGAAATCGATCTTGATGTAGAAAGTATGGCCGAGTCTTTAAAGTCCTAATTCATTAAGTTACTTTTCTTCATTTTCAGGGCCTGGTAGTGAACACTATCAGGCTCTTTCTTTATGTGCTTAGTGTTTATTTAAATTTTAGCTCGCTTTCTCAGTTATACACTTAAATGAGATCCTTTTATGTGTTATTTAGAAAGTTCCCCTAAATGACTGATTTTGAATGGTGATATCATAAGTTATTGAAATATAATGATTTATTCTAATGGTTATTTTTTGACCATTTAGTGAAGACGCCTTGTAATAGAGGCATTTACAGACTAACCCCAAAGTTAGTCACAGACTTATCCACAGAAAATGTGGGTAACTTTACAGTTTTGTGACAGGTAGTTTTCTCTCCTTTGTATGAAGGCATTTCCCCGATGTAAAAACTTATTATTACAAGAGCGATGATGAAAGTGAGTGGTATAAAAAAACCAATGTTTTTTAGGCATTGGTTAATTTTTTTATCGCTTGTTATTTCATCATGTCAAGGTATATCTACAAGACTTATTCACTTATTTAAATGAATATTTTTATTAAAAAAGCTTGCATTTTCTAACTGGTTGATTTTACTTAAAAGATAGGTAACTCATTGATTTATAGTGTTTATATTTAAAGTGGTCAACTTTTAACCAGATCGCAAAGACTCCTTACCTGTTAAGCACTTAGCACGTAACCCCAAACTTGCTAACAGAGTTATCCACAGAAAATGTGGGTAACTATTACAGGGGTTATAGTGCAATTTATGCTATTAAAGCTCAATGCCTTTTTGAGCGCGTATACCTGCTCTAAAAGCATGTTTTACGTCTTCTATACGGCTAACAGTGTCTGCTGCATCCAACACTGCATCAGGAGCGCCACGGCCAGTGATAATGACGTGCTGCATTTCTGGTCGCTCTGCAATGTCAGCTAACACTTTTTCACTATCCAGATATTTCATTTTTAAAACGATGTTGAGTTCATCAAATAAAACGACATCGATTTCAGGATCGTTCAATAGCTGTTTACAAATTTCCCAGCCTTTTTCAGCCGAAGCGATATCTTGTTCAAGATTTTGTGTTTCCCATGTAAAGCCATCACCGACAACATGATATTGAACATCTTCTGGAAAACGACGGAAAAAGGCTTCCTCTCCAGTGCTAAATGCACCTTTGATAAATTGAACCACACCGACTTTCATATCGTGACCAAGTGCTCTAGCCACCATACCAAAGCCAGATGAACTCTTGCCTTTACCATTGCCAGTGATGACTAATAGTAGGCCTTTATCCTTCTCTGCTTTTTGAATCTTTTCGTCAACGACATCTTTATGACGTTGCATGCGTTTTTTATGACGTTCGCTCTTTTCATTCTCAGACATCAAAATTTCCTACAAAATAATTAACAATATTAAAAAGCTGACTTCTAGTAACTCAACCATCGCACCAGCTGTATCTCCAGTAAACCCATCCAAGCGTTGTTGCATTAGATATCTCAGGTACAAAAATACGATCAATCCTAATAGTAAGGGCAACCATCCGATGGTAAATAGTGCAATAACTGACGTAATAGCCAGTACCCATTTACTTGCCTTGATAGGCATATATGCTTTTAGAACGGCACCAAGCCCATCATTTCTAACATATGCTGTCGTCATAAATAACAATGGCATAGCCATTCTAGCTAGAATAAGCGGCCAAATCAG
>DRHY01000069.1 GCA_011052985.1 Methylophaga thalassica | reverse complement strand
TTTGCCAGTTCAACCCGGTTCATTTTAGATAAAGCCTTGGCCAAGCGCATGTTTTATCGAGCCCGTTACTTAATAGAATTAGTGTTAACGGTCAATCCTAAACAGATTGATCGTTTTGCTGTGCCAGTGAAGGAGATCTTTGTTGAATAACAAGCTGAAAATAGGCGTGATTGGCATCCCAGGGAAGTGGTCCACTGAAACCCTAGCCGATGCTGTTCAGGCAAAAACCGGCTATCGTTTGGTGATTGATATGTCAGAGGTGACATTGGATTTAGCCACGATGAAACTGATGTATCGCGATACTAATTTATGTGAATTAGATGGCCTTATCGTCAAAAAAATCTCAGCAGAATATTCACCAAGCACCTTAGATCGACTGGAGATGTTACGGGTAGCTGAAGCACAAGGGGTCAGAGTGTTTAGTCGAGTGGAATCGATGTTGCGGCTGATTGATCGCCTCAGCTGTACGGTTACCCTAAAAAATGCAGCAATCCCGATGCCCAACACCTGCATCACAGAAGATATCGAGCAAGCGGTAAGTACGGTCAAGCACTATGGCGAGGCGGTGTTTAAACCGTTGTTTTCGACCAAAGCTCGCGGCATGACCTTAATCAATGCCCAACAAGCTGAGTCTGAAATTAGGCAGCAAGTCAGTGACTTCAAAGACGCCAACCCTGTTATGTATATTCAACAAAAATTGAATCTTTCAGGGCAAGATTTAGGTCTAGTCTTTTTAGCCGGAAACTATCTAGGCACGTATGCTCGGGTATCACAAAGTGATGCATGGAATACCACCATCCATAGCGGTGGTCGTTATGCCGCTTTTGAACCGTCGCCAGCGATTATCGAAATGGCCTCCAAAGCTCAGTCATTATTCAATATGGATTTCACCACGGTGGATGTGGCAATAACGGATAACGGTCCAATCGTATTTGAAGTGTCTGCATTTGGTGGTTTTAGAGGCGCAAAAGAAGGCTGTGACCTTGATGCTGCGGCCTTATATGTCGAACACGTTATAGAGACGATAAACACTAATGACTAACGATACACATAGCGTGATTGAATCCTGGTTGGAGAACTATCCGCCATTGCAGGAGACACTGGATATCGATCTTGGCTTTTGCAGCTGTCGAGTTCGCTCTAATTCAGCTGAGCTATTGGCACGCTTAACCACCTACTTTTCATCAGTGGTAGCGAAAGTCGCAAACCCCACTTATATCGTTACGGCCATAGAATGTGAGGCACCTGACTTACCCAGTGACTTTATTGACTGGAAGCGTGAGCCGGGTAAATCAGGCAAAAAAGACAGTTATGTCAATTTAGATAAAGCGAGACTGATTCGAAAAGTCAGAACAGGCATGGTGTTTTATCAGAGTGCCGATATGGCCATTGCTATGGGGCCATGTTTAGATAATGACAATCAGGTGATCAATTTTATCAACAATCAGTTCATGACCTGGCTTCAGCAAAATGACGCGCTGATTTGTCATGCTGCTTGTGCGGTTAGAGAGGGTGAAGCCTATGCGGTAGCGGGCTTTTCTGGTGGTGGTAAGTCAACCTTGATGCTGGAAATGCTTGAGCAAGACGGCACCACATTTTTAACCAATGACCGCATGTTTATCAAACAAACCCCCGCGGGTGTGCAGGCGAATGGTATTCCTAAGCTACCACGTATTAACCCAGGCACCATTGTTAATAACAAACGCTTACAGCCACTATTGACGGATGAATTGAGGCAGATCTTCCTGAGTTTATCAAAGGATGAACTGTGGGAATTAGAGCAAAAATTTGATGTGGATATCGATGCTTTGTATGGTGAAGGACGTATTCAGTTTGAAGCCCCATTAAAAGCCTTGTTGATTCTCAATTGGTCTCGCCATGAGCAAAGTGATGTGGCTTTACATCAGGTGAACTTAAGACAACGCTCCGATTTATTACAGGCTATTTTGAAGTCGCCAGGTCCTTTTTATCAATCATTAGATGGCGAGTTTATTTCTGATGGTTATCAAGCGGATGAAGAAGCCTATTTAGCCATTTTAGATAATATTGCAGTCTATGAGGCGACGGGTGGTGTGAATTTTCAACAGCTTTCCGCTTTGTATCTTGCAGTAGGTCAAGAATCATTATGAGTGATGTATTACTTCTAAGACACGCTAAGTCAGATTGGTCGGTTGAAGTCGATGACTTTAATAGACCCTTAAATAATCGTGGAAAACGATCTGCTCAGCGCATTGGTGAGTGGTTGAAAACCCATGATTTAGTTCCTGAACAAGTATGGGTGTCGACGGCAAAACGTACAATGGAAACAGCAGAGAAAACGCTGAAAGCGATGGAGCTACCCACCAGCCTAATCAAACCCATTCCAGAATTATACGAAGCCAGTAGTTTTATGGTGCTCGACGTCATTCTTAAAGCGCGAAAAAATGTTGGTTTAACCCTGATCATAGGGCATAACCCTGGGATGGAAATGGCGTTGTTGGATTTAGTCGCTGACCAACTACCGGATTTTGGTGATGATAAAACCCTGCCAACGGCCACGCTGGCACACCTGCGCTTTGAAGAAAACCAAGTCTCGCTGGTGGAGTTAATTCGCCCGAAGAATTTACCCAAGAAATTTCCGGTCTGGCGGGATAATCAACTGTCCTATGATGATCGCCCAGCCTATTATTACCAACAGTCTGGCGTAATACCTTACCGCTGGGATAACGAACAGTTACAGGTCTTATTGGTGACAAAGCGCGATAGGGAAAAGTGGGGCATACCCAAGGGCATTATTGAGCCGGGGCTTTCTGCCATAGAGTCTGCTGCAAAAGAAGCCATGGAAGAAGCAGGGGCGATCGGGGAGATTTATCCGGATGCTTTAGGCCGCTATCAACAGAATAAATGGGGGGGAACGTGTGATATCACTGTTTACCCGATGCATGTCACTGAACTTGCTGACGACACACATTGGGAGTCAGACAAACGACTTCGCCAATGGTTTTTAGTGGATGCGGCACTAAGAACGTTGACCAAACCTGAACTTGTCGCCATGATCAGAGCGTTGACTAAACGCGTTCAGAAGCAGTCTTAATATGTCCCGTTTAATTCTTGGTTTTATTCGGCACGGTGATTATCAGCAACTCGCGGATACACCCAGTGCACACCAACCTTTTGGGCTGAGTTACAGAGGTAAAACCGATGCGTGTTTAGAGGCACAAAAATTATGCCGCTTTATTTTGCATGAAGGTTGGCAACTGCTACCTCATATTGATTGTTCCAACATGCTTCGCTCATGGCAAACCGCTGAGATCTTCCGTGTTATTTTAGAGGCCTCGTTAGATCTTTCTCTAAGCACACAATCATATGATGCCCTTGCCGAGCGAAGCGTCGGTTCTGTTGCCAATCTGACGGTTAAAGAAATTGAAGACATTGTTAACAACGATCCTCGCTACCCCAGTCTAAAGGAAGGTTGGAAATCTGACAGTGATTTTTGCCTGCCTTTTCAAGGCGCTGAGTCGTTGATGACAGCTGGCCATCGCGTAGCCACACACCTCAATACACAGATGGCGGATATAACTAGAAAGTCAGACACGCAATTGAAGTTATGTGTGGGGCACGGGGCTTCCTTTCGACATGCGGCGTATCACTTTGGCGTTATTGATGCTGAGGAAATTGCTCAACTGAGTATGTATCATTCTCGGCCCATTTTTCTTGAGTTATTGGAGGATGGTTCTTGGCAGCACATAGCCGGTGAATGGAAATACCGTTCATCTGCTGCAGCTATTCCCATGGATTAACGATGAAAACGATGTCGCAACAGCAGCAGCTCAAGAAAAGCCAACGGTTCATTGAAAAGCTGGTGACCAATCACAAAGCACATCAATCTGTGTGGCAGCGATTACCCACTCATACTGAGCGCTGGAATGTATCAGAGGCGCATTCTGGTCATAAAGCTAATCAAGATGAAGCCTCTTTTGCCAAAGCCATGATGACTGCCCAGCAGTACAGCAAATGGAAGTGGCCAAAGCGGCCCATTTTTTTCATTGCTGATCCGCATGCCGATGCTGAAGCCTTTGTTAATTCTTTGGTCGCCAGTGGCGGTATCAAAGTCACCAATAAGACGTTATTAGCGTTCAAATTAACCCAACTGGGCCGAGATGCGACCTTTATCATCGGGGGAGATTGTCTTGATAAAGGCCCCAGTAATTTAGCCTTATTGGATGCGGTTAAACGATTATTTGATACGGGCGCACGGGTAAAACTGCTAGCCGGAAACCATGATATGCGTTTGTATATGGGGATCTACGCGATGGGGCTGCCACGCCATCCCACCACAGAACATTTATTTGTGCGCATGGGAGAAAAGGTCATCCCGCTATTAAGTGAAGTGCATCAGCGTTACTTAAAGGGCAAAAAATTACCCAAGTCGACTCCCGATGAAGCCAGCTGTAAAGAAGCGCTATTCCCCCGAGCTGATTGGTTTGAGCAATTCCCTCAATACGCCAGTTCGTTGATGACCAACGCAGGCATTAAACGTGAGCTGCGTAAAATGCAGCGCAAATATGATCACTTTGAAGCGGCCTGCGACAAGGCCGGATTCAGCATGCGAGATGTCTATGCCACCGCCATGAAATGTCGCCAGTTATTTCTGCGTCCTCAGGGTGAATATGCCTGGTTTTTCAAACGCATGCAGCTCAGTTATCGACGAGGCTCCTTTTTGTTCCTACATGCTGGCTTAGATGATGAAATCAGCCAAACTATCCAGCAAGAAGGCGTCGCAAAGCTAAATAAACAATTCCGCCGGCAAATAAAAAATGACTTGTTTCTTTTTTACTACGGTAGTTTAGCCAATACGATGCGTACTAAATACCGCGACAGTGATTTAAGCCTCAGCGAAAAGGGCGTAGAACAAATTAACCGTCAGGGTATTCATGCGCTGGTTCAAGGTCATATTAATCGTAAACATGGACAACGCATGGTCTTGAAGCATGGGCTGCTTCATGTGGAGAGTGACGTCACGCTGGATCGTCATTCACGACATAAAGAAGGGCTAAAAGGCGTGGGTAT
This sequence comes from Methylophaga thalassica, assembly GCA_011052985.1. GTDB lineage: Bacteria > Pseudomonadota > Gammaproteobacteria > Nitrosococcales > Methylophagaceae > Methylophaga > Methylophaga aminisulfidivorans_A. The sequence continues at coordinate 4,397 of DRHY01000069.1, read as the reverse complement.
TGGAGTAACGATTATTCATCCTCAGCAACAGCTTATCGGCTTGAGCGTGGATTACGAATTTGCCAAGGTCTTCCATCCACATTTTTATAACATGCAATAGCGGAGCAAGAGATGTTAGAACAAAAGAAACGCTTCAGACACGAGTCGTTACAGGACAAAAAAAGCATCCAAGGCATGTTAGATGCTATCGCCAAAGGGATTGCTAAAGGCGAGCTGAGTTTCAGCGATGATGAAGGTAAAATGGTGATGCAGCCGAAAGACTTGTTGAACTTAAAGTTAACCGCCAGTGAAAATGATGAGCACAAACGCATTGATATTCGCATTAGCTGGTATTCGGATGATGAGCCTGCTAAGCGAGGCAAACTCAACATCAAGTAAATCACAACATTAACTCATCTTATTTTTCATCCTATGGTGATGACAGCCTGTCCCCAGTCACGCCTGTAAGCGAGCCATATGAGTGATAGCTGAAATAGCTTATCTCACCGATTTTGTCTCAGCCTGTTAAAGTATTAGCCAGTAAATGGTGGTCTACCCATGAGTGCTTCCATTGATGACTCTTCTGGTGTGATAGACCAAACCTGCTTCTCCTTTAGGAAATACGTGTGACTAACAATGATGTATTAAGACGAATTCGTTATACCTTAGATTTTAACGATTCAATGATGATAAAAGTATTTGCGCAAGCAGATGCTGAAGTGAGCCGTGAACAGGTCAGTCAATGGCTGAAACGTGATGATGATCCTGACTACAAAACATTGATTGATAAACAAATGGCTACCTTCCTGAATGGCTTAATCAATCTGAAACGTGGCAAAAAAGAAGGTGATCAACCCAAACCAGAAAAGTCGCTGAACAATAATATTATTCTCAGAAAATTAAAAATCGCTTTTGATCTGCAAAGCGACGATATTATTGAACTGCTGGAGCTGGTGGGTTTTCGTTTAAGTAAACATGAGCTTAGCGCATTTTTTAGAAAGCCTGACCACAAACATTTCCGCGTATGTAAAGACCAAGTATTACGTAACTTTCTCCATGGCTTACAACTGAAATACCGACCGGATGATGGTGATGAAGAAGGTGTTAGTTGGGCTGAAGTGGATGAAAACGAGTCTTAAGACGTGACGAGGTTGAAACAGTTTGACTGCATTGTGATTGGGGCCGGTGCTGCGGGTTTAATGTGTGCTGGTACAGCAGGGCAACGTGGTCGTTCAGTATTGGTGTTAGACCACGCCAATAAAGTTGGCAAAAAAATTCTGATGTCGGGCGGCGGTCGCTGTAATTTTACCAACTTATATGTTGAGCCAGAGAATTACCTATCGGCGAATGAACATTTTTGTAAATCCGCCTTAAGTCGTTATACCCAATATGATTTTCTTGAGTTGGTAGCACGTTACGATTTAGCCTATCACGACAAAGGCGCGGGCCAACTTTTCTGTGATGATAAAGCCAAAGATATTCTGAATATTCTCTTAGCCGAATGTGATCTTGGTGGGGTAGCCATTCAAACGGATACACCGATTAAGACCATTACCGAGCAAGACGAAGGTTTTATTATTGAAACAGAGGTGGGTGACTACCGCTGTCAGTCATTGGTGATTGCCACCGGGGGATTATCGATTCCCAAAATGGGCGCCACCAATTTTGGTTATAAGATCGCTCAACAATTTAGTTTATCGATCAATACAACGGAGCCTGCCTTAGTGCCTTTTACCTTGAGTGATGCGTGGCTTACGGTGGCTCAGAAGCTATCAGGCGTGTCATTAGATGTCAGTGTCAGTTGTGCCAATCAGGCGTTTCATGAGGCCTTACTGTTTACGCATCGAGGCTTAAGTGGGCCTGCCATTTTGCAGATATCAAACTATTGGTATCACTCTGACGAAATCAGCATAGACTTTCTGCCTGACACCTCTTTAGTCGATCTGTTGGAACAGTGGCAAGCCGCTGGTGAAAAAACCAGTTTGAAAAATTTACTGGGCTACCATTTACCAAAACGATTTGTCCTTGCCTGGTTATCCCAGCTAGATAGTGCCTTGGCGGATAAACAAGTCAAACAGTTATCGAATAAAGATAGTGAGCAATTGGTCAGCGCATTTCATCACTGGGTGATTAAACCCTCTGGTACTGAAGGCTATCGCACGGCTGAGGTCACACGTGGAGGGGTAAATACCGACAGTATTTCCTCTAAAACATTTGCCGCTAAAACTAACGAAAATCTGTATTTTGTCGGTGAAGTGTTAGATGTTACCGGTTGGTTGGGGGGCTTTAACTTTCAATGGGCTTGGGCAAGTGGTTGGTGTGCGGGACAGTACGTCTAAGCGTTTACTTAGAACGTATAACGCTTTTTAGCTCCGTCTAATAAAGGTGAGTATTAACGTATGAAGCCCATTGAGAGCCTGGTGGAATTAGACAAGCCAAGTCATGGCCAGCGGCGTTTACGTGCTTGCCATGAGTGCGACTGGGTGTCGGCGTTGCCACGATTACATCCGGGTGAAGTGGCCACCTGCCCCCGTTGTCAGCATGTGTTAGTTAGACGACATTATCGACCGGCCCAACGCAGTCTTGCCTTGGCTATCAGTGCCTTGATCGCATTATTTATTTCAGTCAGTTTTCCTTTTGTCAGCTTTACGATGAAAGGCATCGGCCAGCAAATAGAGCTGCAACAAACCGCATCATCGCTGTTAAGTTTTGATCAACCCTTAGTGGCTATCGCCGTCGCGTTAACCATTATTATCCTACCCGCGCTCTATTTAATATTAGTAGTTTGGTTGCAGTTGACGTTATTGTTTTCGGAGCCACAACAGCGACATCGCCAAATTGCACGTACCTTAAAACATATTCACAGCTGGATGATGGCCGATGTGTTTATCATTGGTGCTTTGGTAAGTTTATTTAAGATTGCCGGCCTCGCTGACGTCGAGCTTGGCACCGCTTTTTGGTCCTACGCGGCTTTTGCTGTGCTGTTATTGATGACCATGCGTTCAATTGATGATGACTGGATGTGGTTTGCCATCGCCGGTGAGCCTCGAGCGCCTGTCTCAACACAAACCGGTCAGCCAGCGGCGGAGCAAGGACTGACTGGTTGCCCAACCTGTGGCTTGATTAATGAGCTCTACACACAAGGTAAACAGCATTGTCGTCGTTGTGGAGAAGGATTGCATGCTAGGGCGCCAAAAAGCATCGAGCGAACCATCGCACTTCTCTTAACAGCAACAATTCTTTACATACCGGCCAATCTTTATCCTATTATGACTACAACGGCGTTTGGCCAGCCAGTAGATAACACGATTATGGGTGGCGTCATTGAGTTAATTCACCATGGTTCATGGCCTATAGCGATGGTGATATTTGTCGCTAGTGTATTGGTGCCAGTAGCAAAATTAATCACGCTTACTTGGCTGTGCATTAGTGTGAAAAAAGTCAAAAACAGCAGTCAAATGGCCCGTTTAAAACTCTATAGAATCACCGAGTTTGTTGGTCGCTGGTCAATGGTCGATGTGTTTGTGGTGTCGATTTTAGTGGCACTGATTCATGCTGGACAATTAATCTCAGTAACGCCGGGCCCTGCCGCTTTAGCATTTGCTAGCGTGGTAATAGTCACCATGTTAGCGGCGATTACGTTTGATTCAAGACTATTATGGGATGAGTCATCATCAGTAAAACAACCGTTGAGAGACGAACGACATGACTGAACAGAACCTCAATACAGAATCTGCTGACGATCTGCAGTTGGCTCGGGCGATAAAAGCCTCGAACTGGTCGCCTATCTGGATTCTTCCCATTATTGCGATACTGATTGGCCTGTATTTGATGTATCAGAATTATCTAAGTACTGGCCCTCTAGTCAGTTTAGTCATGGAAGATGCCGAAGGTATTCAGGCCGGTAAGACCTTGATCAAAACTCGCAATGTTGAAATTGGTCATGTTGAGTCGGTCAAACTGTCTGAAGATCTTCAGCAGGCGGTTATTGAGGCAAGAATTAACCCAGAAGCCGCTTCTACTTTAGTCGAAGACACGCGTTTTTGGGTCGTCAAACCACGCGTGGGTCGTGATGGTATCAGTGGCTTGAACACTGTCTTATCGGGTGCGTACATTCAGCTACAGCCCGGCCAGTCCTCAGAAGAAAAAGAAACCTTTAGTGTGCTCAGTCAGCCGCCTGTTTCTCTTGATGGCAACGGTATTCAGATTAGTCTGGTGAGTGATATTGGTAATTCACTCCGTGCCGGCGATCCTATTACCTATCAGGGTGTGACGGTGGGACGCGTGCAGTCGGTGAAATTTGATGCCGCTGAACAGAAAATGCATCAGGAAATATTTATTGAAGCTCCATATGATGATTTGGTGACAGTGGGTACTCGCTTTTGGTCGTCATCAGGTGTCAATATCAGCCTAAACTC
>DRHY01000068.1 GCA_011052985.1 Methylophaga thalassica | reverse complement strand
TAATCCATCATCTCAATCTTTTAGTGGCAAGGCGAGTCCCTGTAGAACATAGCCATTGTCCATATTTTGTACGACTGCTACTAGCGTTAGGTCGTTACGTTTCCAATGCTTATCCAGCGTTATTTCAGTGGTTACCATGCTATTGCCATCATCATCAAGTTCAAACGGTCCTAACCAGCTTCTCACAATATTTTGGTGGTTGAATGTCGCACCACGGTTATCACCGCCACCAATAATGCTTTTTACATTATCTTCAGTAATAGCAAGATAAAGCTGGCTATCCTTCTGATCGTCTTTCGCTGGCGTTGAAACAGATGTTTTTACACTTAATTGTTGTGCATTCTGGTTTGCTTCCAGAGTAATATCCGCTCCAGACTTAAAGTCACTCACAAACTCTAACGCCTCTACACCATGTTGTTTCCAGTTGTGAAGAGATTCACCACTGATAAAAAACTCAGGTGTATACACTGTTTGAAATAAATTTAGGCGGGCAAGTTGTCTCTGGCGCTGCGTGAATATCGGGCTGGCAAATTTATCTACCCAGTTCTTTTTGTCATCTAAATAATCAACATGAAAGCCAAGCACAATAACCTTGTCGTCTGTCCATCCTCTGTGTGGCAATGCTTCAACCCAACGGTCAGCAGCAGGACAAAGTCCGCAGCCCTCTGCTGTAAATAATTCCATCACGGGTATGTGTGTCGATGTACTTTTTGTCTGCCAGCTCTCAGCAATCAACACGGGAGGAAAGCTCAAGACAACAAATATAAATAAATGAACGCTAATTTTCATTGTTCAATCTCCACTTGATGTTCTTATTATGAACTATGTGTAGAAATTGAGTTCCTTTGACTGACATCATCCATAACAGCGAGCTCACGTAATACGCTTGTCGCAAAGCAACCCGCGGGCAGGAAGAATGATAATTTCAATTGTTGATTATTCCATTGCCATTCGAATGATTCAGGTCTGACTCGCAATGCGCGTCGCTCTTGTTTTAGGCGCTGGTTTTCTAATCCTTTTTTCCAGCTTGGCCAAGCGTCTAATACATTTTCCTCTAGTGATAGACATTGCTCAGCTGACGGTAACTCACCTTGTCCCCACAAGGGCCCAGTCGGATCAATATCAAATTCATTGAGGCGTTTAATCAAGTCATCATCATTTGATGTGGTTTTAAACGAACTGTGACTTCCTGCAAGTTGCATGACGTCACCTATTAAGTACGTATTCCAGTTATTCTGTTTTATGCGCTCAGATAATACTAGATTAAATAACCAAGAACGAGCAGAAGATATCAACAAACTTTTAGTCAAACGACTCTTTGGTTTACGACGATGAGTAAACCACGCCTCTACTGCACGAAGATTATTTAACTGGAAACCAAAGCGTTGTTCGCCAAAATAATTGGGTACGCCGTGTTTTTTTACATGCTGTAACATCTGCTCCCAGTCTTGCTTATCTCCTGAAGTAGGTTCAATTATCAAGTTGAACTCATTACCTGATAAGGCACCACGTTTGAGCTTTTTATTATGGCGTGTTTCAGTAATGATCTGACAGTTATCAACGTTAAACTGAGACCAGTCCACATCGGCTTTACCTTCCGTATTGATAGTAAACCACTGTGTAGTGACCGCATGACGATCTTTTAAACCGGCAAAACCTATATCAACCTCATTTACCCCAGCATAATCAGCTAATGTTTTGGCTAGCCAGTCAGTATTCGTGTTTGTTTTTGTGATTTGTAACATCACATGAGGGCCTTCACCAGCGGGTGAAAAAGGCAAAACCTCATTGACCTGGAAATGTTCGGCTAGTTGCCTGTATCGAGCCTGAGTGCGTTCAGCATGGGCGTTTACTAGCTGTAAACTCGTATAGTCGAACTCTTGCACTTAATCAGCCTGTCTAATAAGGGCAACAGCATGAGCCGCAATGCCCTCTTTACGCCCGGCGAATCCGAGTTTTTCAGTTGTCGTTGCTTTGATATTAATTGCGGAGGGGGCAATCTGCATATCAACCGCTAAATAGTCGCGCATCATAGGAATATGAGGCGCCAACTTTGGTGCTTGGGCGACGATAGTTGAGTCTACATTACCGACAAGCCAGCCAGCATCTTTGAGATCAGCTATAACGCGTCTCAATAAAACACGACTATCAATGCCTTTGAATGCATCGTCATCATCAGGAAAATGATGACCAATATCCCATAGCCCTGCAGCACCTAATAAGGCATCACAAATGGCATGAATTAGTACATCGCCATCTGAATGTGCCTCTAAACCATGTGTGTGAGGAACGGTAACACCACCAATGATTAGCGGCGTATTTTCTAAAAAACGATGTACATCGTAGCCGTGACCAATTCTCACTGATTTTTTTCCTCTTGCTGACGCAAAAATAAGGCAGCCAAGGCTAAATCTTGCGGTAGGGTTATTTTAATATTGTCGCTATGGCCTTCGATCATTTGTGGATGTTCACCAATCGCTTCTATTGCACTGGCCTCATCTGTCACCAAAATATTATTGGCAACACAATAACTCAATGCGTGTTGTAGTTTTAATAGAGGAAACATCTGTGGTGTAGCTGCTCGCCATAATCCTTCCCTATTAATGGTTTGCTGGATACTACCCATATCATCCACACGTTTCACTGTATCAGTGACGGGAACACCCAAAATCCCACCAGTTTCATGGTCAGAGAGCTTCACCAACATATGGTCAATATCTTCAAGTCGCAGACAAGGTCTTGCTGCATCATGGACCAAGACCAATGGATACTGACTTTCTGTTTCTGTATGCAATCGCAATACTTTCAATGCATTAGATACCGAATCTGAGCGGTTTTCACCCCCTCTGGCAGTCAGCAGTTCACAGTCGAGATCTAATTCAAGCTGTGACCACCAGCGGTCATCATCGGCTAAGGCGACGACAATACCTTTAATTCTTGGATGTTGAGACAAACGCTCTAGGGTCAGCTGTAAGATAGTTTTATCAGCAATCGATAAATATTGTTTTGGAATATCAGCCTGCATGCGACTACCTATCCCTGCTGCAGGTACCACCGCCCACACCGATGTATTACTGCTCATGATCATTGTCGATGATTTGGAAAAAGGTTTCACCTGGCTTGACCATACCTAACTCACTCCTCGCACGCTCTTCTAAAGCTTCAAGACCACTTTTCAGATCTTTTACTTCTGCAGAAAGTACTTGGTTGCGTTCTTTTAGTTGGTCATTATCACGTTGTTGCTTCTCAACCGATTGGTGAAGACGTAATAGCGATGGTAAACCGTCGTGTGTCAGCCAGATTCGGTATTGTAAAAATACCAGTAATACAGCCAACAAGATCACGACGGGTTTTGACATACGTTCTTAAGCTTGTTGGACGTTAAACGCCTTCATGCCTGGATAGCTAGAAGCACCAGCTAACTCAGCTTCGATACGGATTAATTGATTGTATTTAGCCACACGGTCAGAACGAGATAAAGATCCTGTTTTGATTTGTCCAGCATTCGTGGCCACAGCCAAATCAGCAATCGTCGTATCTTCAGTTTCACCACTACGGTGAGAGACAACGGCTGTATAACCATTGGCTTTCGCCATATTGATAGCATCTAGAGTTTCAGACAAAGTCCCAATTTGATTTACTTTAATCAAAATGGAGTTCGCCACTCCTTTATCGATACCCTGCTGTAAAATCTTTGGATTGGTCACGAATAAGTCATCACCGACCAACTGGACTTTATCACCGATTTTATCCGTTAATAATTTCCAGCCTTCCCAGTCATTTTCATCCATGCCATCTTCAATGCTGATGATAGGGTATTTATTAGCCCAATCCGCTAACAGGTCAGAAAATTCAGCCGATGTTAAAGAACGGTTTTCAGAGGCTAGGACATACATTCCATCTTTATAAAACTCTGAGCTAGCGGCATCCAACGCTAGCATAATGTCTTTACCTGCTTCATAGCCAGCATTTTTAATCGCTTCGAGAATGACTTCAATAGCCGATTCGTTGGACGGTAAATCAGGTGCAAAACCACCTTCATCACCAACAGCGGTATTCATGCCACGACTAGTCAACACTTTCTTCAATTCATGGAAAACTTCAGCGCCATAGCGAACTGCTTCAGTCACACTTGATGCACCGACAGGCATAATCATGAATTCTTGAAGATCAACACTATTATCTGCATGTGAACCGCCATTGATGATATTCATCATTGGCACAGGCATAACGGTTTTTTCTTCTGTCGATAGGAATTTATATAGCGGCTTTTTAGCATCAGCGGCGGCGGCACGTGCCGTTGCCATTGAGATAGCTAATAAGGCATTCGCCCCTAAACGGCTTTTGTTTTCGGTACCATCAGTGGCGATTAATTTGTCATCTAATCCACGCTGGTCATTGGCTTCCATTCCTAATACAGCTTCACGTAATTCACCGTTTACAGCTGCAACAGCTTTTTGAACGCCTTTGCCCAAGTAACGACTTTTATCGCCATCACGTAATTCAACGGCTTCACGCTCACCAGTTGATGCACCAGAAGGTACAGCGGCTCGGCCCATGGCGCCACTTTCTAGAATCACGTCTGCTTCGACGGTTGGATTGCCGCGAGAATCAATGATTTCACGTGCTTGTACATCAATAATTTTGCTCAATGCTCTGCTCCCGTAGTGTTTTAACTTTTATACTTATCGACCGGCTAATAGCTCATCTTCGATAAAGTCTTGTTTTTTAACTGTTGAATCAATCGCCTGCAACATTTCTAACAGTGCGGCCATTTTGTGAAGTGGCCATGAGTTGGGTCCATCACTCAAGGCTTTTTCAGGTTCTGGATGTGTTTCCATAAATAAACCCGCAATACCTGTGGCGACTGCTGCTCGAGCCAAAACCGGTACAAATTCACGTTGCCCACCTGAAGCCCCGCCTTGACCGCCGGGTTGTTGTACTGAATGGGTAGCATCAAACACAACCGGGCAGTTCATATTACGCATCGTCGGAAGACCACGCATATCTGAAATTAACGTGTTATAGCCAAATGAGGTACCACGCTCGCACAGCATGATTTGTTCATTACCCGTAGACTTGGCTTTGTCCGCTACATGTTGCATATCCCAAGGTGCTAAGAACTGACCTTTTTTAATATTCACGGGTAAGCCTTGGCTTGCCACGTTGACAATAAAATTAGTTTGACGACATAGAAATGCAGGTGTCTGAAGAACATCAACCACACTTGCTACCTCAGCTAAGGGTGTGTCTTCATGAACGTCAGTTAGAATTGGTAAGTTAAATTCTTTTTTAACCTTTTCTAAAATCGCTAAGCCTGCGTCAAGGCCCGGTCCACGGTAACTTTTTGTCGATGTACGGTTGGCTTTATCAAATGATGATTTGTAGATGAACGGAATACCAAGCTTTTCAGTCATTTCTTTCAACTGTCCAGCCACATCCATCGTCATTTGTTCGCTTTCAATTACACAGGTTCCGGCAATCAAAAATAATGGCTGCTTGCCACCTACCTCATGTCCACATAACTGCATTACGATTACCCTTTAGTCTGTTTGTTAGTCTTTGCCGCACTGATAAACCCTTCAAATAACGGGTGACCATGACGCGGTGTAGAGGTAAATTCAGGATGGAACTGGCAAGCTACAAACCATTGATGCTCTGGTATCTCAATCATTTCAGCCAAGCTTTGATCTCTGGACATACCAGAGAAAACTAAACCGGCTTTTTCTAAGCTGTCTTTATAGTTATTGTTAAATTCATAACGATGACGATGACGCTCAACAATTTCATCTGCACCATATATTTTTTGAGCCAAGCTATCTTGTTTCAAGACACAAGGATAACCACCTAAGCGCATGGTGCCGCCTAAGTCTGATTTATGGTCACGTTGCTCTACGCTACCGTCTTCTTTTTGCCATTCTGTTATTAGACCAATAACAGGATCAGGAGTGTTCAAATCAAATTCGGTACTGTAAGCCTCAGGCATGCCTGCCTTATGACGAGCATATTCAATAACAGCGACTTGCATACCTAGACAGATACCAAGGTAAGGTACATTGTTTTCACGTGCATATTGAGCAGTCAGAATCATGCCCTCTACGCCGCGCTCACCAAACCCACCCGGAACAAGAATCGCATCCATTTTTTCGATACTAGCAGACCCGTTTTGTTCAATTTCTTCAGAATCAACATAGTGAACGTTGACTTTGGTTCGGGTATGAATACCAGCATGAATCAATGATTCGGACAAAGATTTATATGCTTCAGTCAATTCCATATATTTACCGACCATGGCAATATTGACTTCGTCTAGTGGTTGACTAAGGTTCTCATAGACTTGTTGCCATTGGCTTAAATCAGCCGGTTTCGCATCTAAACCTAATTGTTTAACGACGATGTCATCTAAACCTTGGCGATGTAGCTCCATAGGTATTTTGTAAATACTGTCGACATCGACACAAGAGACAACTGATTTTTCAGGCACGTTGGTGAATAAGGCAATTTTACGACGCTCAGACTCCGGCAGTGGGCGGTCCATACGACATAGCAACACATCAGGTTGAATACCAATAGTACGAAGCTCTTTCACTGAGTGCTGCGTCGGTTTTGTTTTTATCTCACCTGCTGAGGCAATATAAGGCACTAAGGTTAAATGAAGGAACAAGGCGCGATCACGTCCTAATTCAACCGCCATCTGACGAATGGTTTCCAAAAATGGCAATGACTCGATGTCACCCACCGTGCCACCAATTTCGATTAAGGCCACATCAGCATCACCTGCGCCCTCAAAAATGCAGCGTTTGATCTCGTCAGTGATATGCGGGATAACTTGAACGGTATTGCCAAGATACTCACCACGACGCTCTTTACGAATCACATTTTCGTAAATTTGACCGGTAGTGTAATTGTTACTCTTGGACATTTCGGCATCAATGAAACGCTCGTAGTGACCTAAGTCAAGATCCGTTTCAGCACCGTCTTCGGTCACAAACACTTCACCATGCTGAAGAGGACTCATCGTTCCTGGATCAACATTAATGTATGGGTCAAGTTTGACCAGAGTGACTTTTAATCCACGCGCTTCAAGTATAGCCGCCAATGACGCCGCAGCAATCCCCTTCCCAAGGGACGATACAACACCACCAGTGACAAAAATAAATTTAGTCATATATATGGAGAGTTCAATAAAAACGACGCGGCCAGAATAGCTACGCTCAAAATAGCGTATAAATTACCAGAATTGACCTTTTCGCTCAATGAAAATCTAGTCTATGAATCAGTGAAAAGCTGAGCGATCCAGCCTGTGCCACCATTATCAACCGCATAGCCATCAGCATAAGCATAGCCAACAACCGCGACTAATTCATCACCAGCAAAAAGTAGCGGAATATGATCGCGTTGCCAAGGTGGAACCGCCCATTCTTGAAACAAGTGTTTCAGTGACTTGTGGTGTGAATGCCCATCAATACGAATACGCTCGCCCCCCTCTCTAAAACGCAATGATAAGCCTGCTGAAATAACAGCATCGCTCAAGCCTTTGCCATAAGTTGAGGTCCAAATTAATTGCGAAGAAGCATTGAGTCTTTTAGTTTGAGTATCAGTAATTGTCTGTGAATGCATCTCTCTGAGATTAGGGTTTGGAGCTTGAATATATAGTTCGTCTCTATAACGTCTCACCTCAGCACCTTGCCAAGTCACAAAGGGCTCAGCATCTTCTGCTGCGCCAATCACTTCATCAATGATTCGTTGTAAAACCAATGTAGACGGTAATGTGAGCTTTTGTTTTTCAATACAAAAACGAAGCAAATTACGTTGTCTCTCTTCGGATAGTTTTTTTAACGCATTAATCGACAGTCGTTGATTATTAATTGAACAGGTTTTTTCATCGATCGCCGCGAGATCCGCCATCAGTGAAACAGCTTCATTACAGTGACTGGCACTTCGACTTATAAGCTGAGTGGCCATAGGCCAACGTTCATCCAGTATTGGCCAAACTCTATGACGAATATAGTTGCGATTAAAGTGCGTATTTTGATTACTTGGATCATCAATCCAACGAAGCTTGTGATGCTGAGCGTAAGCGATGATGGATTGTTGAGTCACGGTCAGTAATGGCCGTATAACTCTCATTCCCTCAAGTTCACCAACTTCAGGCATAGCCGATAATCCTTTTGGCCCAGCGCCACGAAGAAGCTGTAATAAAAACGTTTCTGCCTGATCGTTTTGATGTTGCGCTGTGACTAACACTTCATTAGCGGAAAGCGCCTGATTCAATGCACGATAACGAGCTCGTCTTGCAGCCGCTTCAACGCCTATTTCACTGACCTGCTCTAACGTCACTTCAATAATGCTGAAATCGATACCAAGTGATTCAGCAATATACTGACAATGATTTGCCCAGTTACTAGCATCAGGATGGATACCATGATTGATATGAATAGCACGAACAGCTGATGCAGAAGGAACGGTGGCAAGCACATGTAATAAAACATGTGAATCAATACCACCGCTATAGGCAAGACAGATAGGTCGTCCAGCAGTTAGTTTAAAAAGATCTGCAGTGAGTTGCTGCGGATTAAGCATTTATAGAGGTTTATTCCTCAAATGCACCATAATTTAATAATTTTTCTTGGCGTTTTTTGACTAAGGTTTCCAGCGAAAATTTGTCTAAACTTTTCAGTTTATTTTCGATTGCCACTTTAACGCGATTAGCCGTTTCATCAACGTTACGATGCGCACCACCCAATGGTTCAGGAATCACTTCATCGACTAATTTGAGTTCTTTCAATCGGCTGGATGTCACACCTAGTGTCGCTGCTGCATCAGGGGCTTTTTCAGCACTCTTCCATAAAATTGAGGCACAACCTTCTGGCGAAATAACCGAATAAACACCGTACTCAAGCATCATCAAATGATCGGCTACCCCCACTGCTAGCGCACCACCAGAACCACCTTCGCCAATTACTGTGCTGATGATAGGTGTTTTTAATTGGGCCATTTCAAATAAATTGCGTGCAATCGCTTCACTCTGACCACGTTCTTCAGCACCGATACCGGGGTAAGCACCAG
>DRHY01000067.1 GCA_011052985.1 Methylophaga thalassica | reverse complement strand
TCCATTGGGCAGGAAAGTGACCTAGTAGATATTGATATAGACCATTTCAAAGATGTCATTAAAGTCTTTCACCCTTGGCGTAAGGGACCATATCATTTATTTGATGTTCATCTAGATACCGAATGGCGATCTGATTGGAAATGGGACCGAGTTTTACCTCATATCAGTCCACTTGAAGGCCGAAAAGTGCTTGATGTGGGCGGGGGAAATGGTTATCACGGTTGGCGTATGCTGGGTGAGAATGCTGACTTAGTAATAGGGATAGATCCAACGCTAGTGTTTACGATGCAATATCAGGTAATGCAGCGTTACATCAACACAGACAAACATTTTGTGGTCCCCATTGGTATTGAACAAATGCCTGAAAAATTAGCTTGGTTTGATACGGTATTTTCAATGGGGGTTCTCTATCACCGTCGCTCACCTCTGGATCATTTGATGGAGCTTCGAAATTGTCTGAGACCCGAAGGTGAGTTGGTTCTAGAGACGCTTATTGTTGATGGTCCGTTGGGAATGAGCTTAATGCCCGAGTCTCGATACGCTAAGATGAGAAATGTGTGGTTTATCCCATCGGTCGACACTATGATTTTATGGTTACGAAAGTGTGGCTTTAAAAATGTACGTTGTGTAGATCAAAATGTTACTTCTTTAGAAGAACAGCGTCGGACCGAATGGATGACATTTGAATCATTAAACGATTTTTTAGATGCCGATGATAAGACCTTATCTATTGAAGGCTATCCAGCGCCAAAACGAGGCGTATTTATCGCCGACGCCCCCTAAAGAGCGGTCGTTCCAGACGTAATAGAGATCCACTGACCATTACTATTTTTGCAAGCATCAAGCGGTTTCGTTTCTGTCTGATAAGGTGTTGTTATGATGAGATCGTAGGCTAAGCAAGGATAATGGCCGTAAGAGTAATGGTGATCGATGATTATCTCGTAACTCGTGCCAGTATCATCATTTGTCCAGAAGTGTTTAACACCAATGTCTTCAGTAGAGAGTATTTTCTGAGTCTGCTCAAGATCAGAGCTTGTCATAGATGTTTGAGTATCAATGCCAGCCTCAACACCAGCTAACAGATCCAGTGATGCATTTGCCGAGTTAGCAATGCCGATGATGGTCATTGTGGCGAGTGAATAACAAGCAGCTTTGTTGGCTATCATAGACCTCCAGCATGAATTCTGACGACGGAATACATATAAATTTCCGATCTCACATTACACGATGCGCATGGTAAAACAGATGAGTATAGCCTTAATAAAATCAATATAACAGTCTTTATCCGTTGGAGTTACTGGCATGCATTAGATAACATTTTGACTGCCATAGTAATCTCTATCGTGTTCATATGACGTGAATGTAAGAAGCGTTGTTGCACTTGATAGGCCTCACGTTCTAGGCTTATTCTTTCTTCACATGACGCATTATCTGGAACAACACTATGTTGATGCTGAAGAAAATGGACTAACTCATGGACAATAAATCCTTGAGCAATAGTGCTGGATGCTTTCAGCCGCTCATCATAGAAAATGGTTTGGCTTTTATCATCGTAGTATGCGAGGGCATTGCATTCTTTTCCCTGACATAATGTAGTGATGAGTTGTTGATGGCTCTGTGGAGTGAGTATCGGTGAGGAAGAAACAGGCTCATATTGACTGAAATTAGACGCGAGAATCAGTAATGAGGCGAGGATATCGTTCATGTGAGCTACTCCCTACGTTCTGAAAATAGTGTCTAACTCAGTTTCGTATTTTTCAAAATTTAAGTCAATCGATGTTTTTAGGTGTTGATGGTTGTTGACGATAATAAGCAGCCAGTTGGGCATACAGTTTAGGTCTGTGAGATTTCAAGCTATCTGGTGCAGTGAAGAAAAATTCACTTAATACAGCAAAAAACTCAGCAGGATTGGTGGCAGCATAAGAATTTAGATATGTTGGACGATGAGCAATAAGATTATCCTTTAAGTGATGCCAAGCTTCGTTGAGTGTAATCGACCAATCATTCAGAGACATGTCAGGGTGTAAGGGAGGCATGCCATTAGCTCGCCCAGAGAGCATATCTAATTTATGAGCAAACTCATGGATAACGACTTGGTGACCTTTCATCACATGATCGCTATCACGTTTAATATCTTGCCAAGAGAAAATGACGGGACCACGTTGCCATGATTCACCACTCAAACCTGACGTTTGGCGATGTACGATGCCATTTTCGTCCGTGATATTTCGCTTTACTTCAAAGGCTCCGGGGTAAAGGATGATTTCAACCCAACCATCATAGCTATTGAGTCCTAAGTGCAAAATAGGTATACAGGCCTGAGAGGCAATGGTGATCGCCATCTCATTGGAGATGGTAAGCCCCCCAGCACCAGTAAAGGTTTTTTTGTGCAGGAAAAGTGTACTTAACAATCTCAAACGTGCACGCTCCTTAATCGAGCGACATTGTACGAGTGGTAAGCCCTTAGTGACTTCCCGCCACAAAAAATAAGGCAAAGGATGATGTTTAATAATATGTAATGTTCGCCATTGGCGAATGATATTCATAATGTTATCAATCAGTCAGGAATATATAAATTTAGTGTGAATAAAGGCTTAACAAAAAGCGGCAGCCGACGAGGAGGCTACCGCCCAGTATCAATTAGCCTGAGAATGATGTCATATCGATAACAAAACGATAGCGAACATCTGACTTCTCCATTCGATCAAAGGCGTCATTAATCTCTTCCATCTTGATCATTTCACATTCAGGCAAGATGTTCATGCGGGCACAAAAATCTAGCATTTCTTGAGTCTCTGCAATACCACCAATAAGTGAGCCTGCTACACGACGACGACCAAAAATCATTGGCCCAGTACTAACACTATCAACGGGTCCTATCTGACCAACTAAAACAATGGTTGCATCATGTTCAAGAAGTGGAATGTAGGGATTCAAATCATGTTGAACAGGCACAGTATCAATAATTAAATCAAAGCTTGATGCGGCTTTAGACATTTCATCTTCATTCTCTGATATCAAGAAATGATGCGCACCTAACGCTTTAGCATCAGCTTCTTTACTCGGGGAGCGACTAATGACCGTGACATAAGCGCCCAAACCAACTGCGAGCTTAATCGCCATGTGACCCAAACCACCCATCCCAACAACGCCAACACGACTGCCTGGACCGACATTCCATTCACGTAGTGGTGAATAAGTCGTCACACCAGCGCAAAGTAGGGGGGCTGCACGCGTGATATCCAGACTTTCTGGAATACGTAAAACAAATTCTTCACGAACAACAATATGCTTGGAGTAGCCACCTTGCGTCATATCACCAGTGATTCGATCATTAGAACCATACGTCAGTGTAAAGCCATTGCGACAGTATTGCTCATGGTCATTGTGGCATTCATCACATTCTTGGCAGCTATCAACCATGCAACCAACAGCCACCGTATCTCCCACTTTATATTTACTAACACTAGCACCAACGTCTGTGACTTTACCAACAATTTCATGGCCGGGAACAACAGGGAATGTTGAGCCACCCCAATCATTTCTGGCGACGTGCAGATCGGAGTGACATACACCGCAGTAAAGGATCTCAATCGATACATCATTTTCACGAAGCGAGCGGCGTTCAAATGTAAATGGTGCAAGCGGTGCATCAGCCGAATGGGCGGCATAAGCAAATGTTTTCATAGCAGGAGCTCCAAGAGTAATTTATGAAAGGTCTTGAATACATAATGACCTAACTCATGATTGAGTGAAAAATTGCAGACTAAGTTCATTATATTTTCTGCGTGTAATCAGTAGGCATAAGACAGGGGGGGTAGTTTCTTATTGTAGAATTTATATTGGAAGCAGCTAAGCTGGCTTTCTCACCAATCACCCGAATTGTTGTGCGATTCTGAGCATTTACTGTGTGACTATTTATCATCTGAAACAAACATTAGATTAATCTAAAACTTGTCTTAGCATCACCTGACTTCCATTTGTTTATCCAAGCTGGAATATCACTTGCTGGCATTGGCCTTGCGATCCCATAACCTTGTGCCAATACACAACCACTATTTAGTAGCTTAATTCCATGTTCAATAGTTTCAACCCCTTCAGCAATAACCTCTCGTTTGAATGATTTAGCTAAGCCAATAACTCCTTGAACAATAGCTAGGTCATCAGGGTCCTCTAGTATGTCACGCACAAAACTTTGATCTATTTTGATCATATGGGCTGGTAAACGTCTGAGATATGTGAGTGATGAATATCCGGTACCAAAGTCGTCTAATGCAAATAGTACACCTAAGTCGTGGCATTCATTCATGGTAGCAGTGACTTGACTTATATCGCTCAAGGCGCTGCTCTCTAAAATTTCCAATTCTAAATAGCTCCTGGGTACCTCAGGATATTCTGATAATAATTCCTCTAATTGAATTACGAAGTTATCTTGTTGCAACTGAAAGGGACTCACATTGACGCTAATAGGAATGTGTATTTCGTTTTGACCCCACTGACTCATTTGACTTAGCGCTTCGTTTATTACCCATCTACCGACTTCGAGAGCGATCTTATGACCTTCTATTACAGGTAAAAATTCTAAAGGCGGTATTAAACCATGAACAGGGTGACGCCAACGTATTAAAGCCTCTAAAC
>DRHY01000066.1 GCA_011052985.1 Methylophaga thalassica | reverse complement strand
TTTTCCTTATTCAAGTCAGGGAAGTGAATAAGTAGCTGGCGGTAAAAGTCTCGCCACGCCAGTTCTCGGAGCCAATCATTGTCTTGCCAAGACAGGTTCTGCTCAGCGCAATAATACTGAATCGTTTCCAATAGACGCCGCGGTCCAATTCGGCCAAGCGCTAGATAGGGCGATAATGTGCTGGTGGCCGGAAGCGAAGGAAAGTCTCGATCATTCGGGTAGGCCTTAAGTTTTTTCTGACAAAAGCGCTGACATTTTTGCAAAATCTCAGGTTCATCGTCGGACCACAAATCATCGCGATAATCTCCAGCCCAATCGTAGATGGCTGATGTTACTTTTATAGCCTTACCTTGTGATTCTGGTTCATCAAAAGCCGGGCGAGCTCGCTCCTCTAATAAGCTACGCCAGGTCCTATAATAAGGCGTGAATACTTTGTAGGGTTCGTCTTTTTGGGTCAATACCGGTATGGGTACCATGAGATCAGTATCTAAAGCATGAAACTCAATACGTTTACTTGCGAGTAATTCACAAACAGCTTCGTCTCGTCGACACTCATCTAGGGCTGTTTCCTGTTGAAACCAGACGGATTCAATCTGCTGTTTTTCACAAAAGGTCAGTAGCGCTGGGGGGACATCTGCAAAGGTTTCAACCTCTAATACATCAAATTCAATGCCTTTTTTAGCGAGTGACTGCTGAATATTGTTGAGAGATGCTGCTTTCAAGCCTAACTTCGCTGGTGCCTCATCATGCTGATGCCATTGCTTGGGGGTAGCAATGAACACGACTTGAATATCACCAAGTTGTTGTGCGAGTGATAAGGCTGGATGGTCATCTAGTCGCAAATCATTGCGTAACCAAACGAGGTGTGGTGCTGACATTAAGCTTCCTTTTCTTGTTGGTTCATCGTGCTAAACAGCCATTGTGCTCGTTCACGAATATCGTGTTGATCTGATGCTGATTTATTTGACCAGTTTTTGGCTTGCATCGCTAGTCTGTGGTTTGAGCTAATAAGGTCATTGTGTTGATCAATAAAAAACCAATAAAGCGTGGTGATTGGGCAGGCATCATCGCCACTCGCTTTCTTCGGGTCATAAGGACAATGCTTACAGTAGTTCGACATGCGATTGATATAAGCGCCACTGGCAATATAAGGTTTGCTTCCGACAATACCGCCATCGGCATATTGACTCATTCCAAGTGTATTTGGCACTTCAACCCAGCTGACGGCATCGATATACATACCTAAATACCATTGATGAATCTGTTTTGGTTTAACTTGCCAGAGTAGAGCAAAGAGACCGGTTACCATCAAGCGTTGAATATGATGACCGTATCCATAATTTAGTACTTGCTTGACCGACTGATGCAGGCATTGCATATCGGTGTCAGCTGTCCAGTAAACGTCAGGTAAATTTCGCTGAGCATCCAGTGCATTGAAATCAAGCCATTCATCACGGTGAGTCCAATACAATCCTCGAATGTATTCACGCCAGCCTAATATCTGACGAATAAAGCCTTCAACGGCATTAATGGGTGCCTTTTTTTCTTCATAGGCTTGCTGAGCAGCCTCAATGACTTCCATTGGATGCAATAGTTTTACATTCAAGCTGGCAGATAATCGAGCGTGGTATAAGAAGGGTTCATCAGTCCACATGGCATCTTGATAGTCACCAAATTGGGGTAAGCAGTTGTCGATGAAATGACGCAGTTGATAAAGTGCTTGGCGTCGGGTGATCGGCCAATTAAATTCATCAATATTTCCGCCAAGTGATGGCAGATAGGTGTCGATGTCATTGATGACTGATTGGCTCACATCGTCAACAGCATAGTTTGGTGCGTTTGGAATATTGTCAGGGCCTGATGACGTAAAGCTTGTTCTATTATTTTTATCAAAATTCCATTTATCACCAACAGGTTTGCCATCGACCATTAATATTCGTCGACTTTTACGTAAATGCCGATACCAATATTCCATGGTGGGTTGTTTTCGCTCACTCAACCATTGCTTGAATTCACCTCGTTTAGCAATGAAATGATTATCTTCAATCCACTCAATCTCGATCGAATGCTGTTTCAGACAATGTTCGATTTCCTGCATGACTTGGTAGTCACCTGGTAACACACCTCGCGCTTTCGATATGGCATGTTGTCGTAGTGTATTTGTCAGCGCATCTGAGAAGGAATCAAATCCGTCTTTCAATTCTGAATACAGTAAGGAATAGTTTTTGTCCTGAATGTCTTCAGCAAAATGTCGCATTGCGGCCAGAAAAAAAACAGTGCGGTTGATATTGGACGTGGGGTTGGTTGACGCTTGTTTGACTTCAGCCATCCAGAATAAATCATTATCTTTGTCCACATCCTGCCAAATCAGACTGTCCCAATTGAGTTGGTCGCCAAGGATGAGGTTTAAGGTAGATGCTGTCATTTCAGACTCGCTCACATAGCGATGGGGTTACCTGAGGTGTCAATTTTTTATGCATTAATGGAAGCATCCGTCGTTAACGTTAGTGTTTTGATGGTCAGTTGAGGATATTTACTCGCATGCATTGGTAAGAGGAAACGTATTAAAATTTTGTAACTATCAAGATCAAAAAAGGCGGGACGCTGTTCATGAGCCTCGATGACCGAAACACAGTCATCTTCGTCTCTCACCTTACCCAGATAGCACCACTGGTCCACTAAATGATAATGCGCTTTGTCCCATTGGTGTCCGGAGGCATTTTCTTCGATAAGAATTGGGCCTTGCCATGGCCATTGTTGGTTTTTGATACTACTTAGGGCTAGTTCTACTCTAAGGTTGTATGAAATAGATGGCTCTTTTTGACAACAAGCACCACGACATTTTTTTAATTGGTGAGCGAAACAAGGGCCGGTTTTTTTCTTTTCAATAGCGCATAAGCGCTGGCAAAGGTGATGCTCATTGATGAGTTCAAGCAGTTTGGTCTGTGCCTGTTTTTTGCTGCGAAATAGACCATACCGAGCTGTGATTGCTTGAGGATTTTGCATGTCTGCCACAATGATATCTAATTCAGCATAACCCTCTTTATTAGTGATTTTTGATAGTTGAAATAGCTTTTTGGTTTTAGTCTGGCGCCGATTGTATCGAGGTGAATACTGCTTGATTTGTTCATTTTCAAGCAACTGAGCTCCGAAGTCTGAGGCTGTTTCAATCCATTCAATATGATGGAGTTGTTGGCTAATATCGAGTTCTTTGTGATGGCTGTGGTCTGAGGAAAAATGACTCAACACTCGGTCTTTGATGTTTATTGATTTGCCGATATACAGCATGACTCCAGCTTCATCGTAAAATTGATAAACACCTGGAGTGGATGGCAAATTGTCTATCAGGCTAGGGTCAAGGTGACTGGGTAAGCTGGGGCGTTTTAGTAATCCATTGATGAC
>DRHY01000065.1 GCA_011052985.1 Methylophaga thalassica | reverse complement strand
TCAGGCGGCTGATGATGACAAAATTTCAATCAAAGCCTTTGAAAAAGACAAAATTAAAGGCGCCATTCGAACGGATTTTGTGTTGTCAGCTGAAATTATTGTGATTGCCTTAGGCGTGGTTCAGGGAGAACCGTTCACGACACAAGCTATTGTTGTGTCTTTGATCGCCATTCTGATTACAGTATGTGTCTATGGTTTAGTGGCTGCCATTGTTAAATTTGATGATCTTGGCTTAGCATTGATTCGCCATGGTGAGGGTGAGAGTGGCTTTGATCGTTTTCAGCGTGGTCTTGGACAGATTATTTTATTTTTAGCACCGAAATTTATGCGTCTATTATCGGTTGTCGGCATGATTGCTATGTTCCTAGTGGGTGGTGGCATTTTGGTGCATGGTTTACCCTTTTTACATCATGCTTTGGAACCTTACGTGACCGATCTAGGCGTTGTTTTAGGTGCTGTTATACCCATGCTATTTAATGGTGTAGTAGGAGTATTGGCTGGGATTATTGTCTTGATGGTTGTTTTGACGACAAAGAAGTTATTTGCTTAAGCGAATGTAAAAAAGACTCATCCGTTGCTGGATGAGCCTTTTCTTTATTTAGTAACAAGCTGAACTAAATAAGACCAAAGGCGAGCATGGCATTTGCCACACGTCTAAATCCAGCGATATTGGCACCCAACACATAATTGTGTGGCTCACCGAATTCTTCTGCTGTCTGGCAGCAAGCACGATGAATGTGATTCATAATCTCGTGCAAACGTTCTTCACTATAATCATAACTAGCACTGTGCATGGCGTTGACCTGCATTTCTAAAGCAGATGAGGCAACACCGCCGGCATTTGCTGCTTTACCTGGACCAAAGGCAACATTATTCGATTGTAAGATGCTGATGGCTTCTGGTGTGCTGGGCATATTGGCACCTTCACAGACGGCGATGCAGCCATTTTTGACTAATAATTTAGCATCATCTTCTTTTAATTCATTCTGCGTGGCACAAGGTAAAGCGATATCACATGGAATTTCCCATATATTACCGTTTTCTATGTACTTAGCAGTGGGGTGTGAAGTCAGATACTCAGAAATACGCACACGTCTAACTTCTTTGAGATCAATAACCGTGTCGACATTAATGCCATTTTCATCAATGATCACGCCATCGGAGTCAGAACAGGCAATGACTTTCGCACCTGATACTTTTAGTTTTTCCATCGCGTAAGTGGCAACATTTCCTGAGCCTGAAACTACTGCTGTTTTTCCTTTTATGGTTTCATCATGAACCGCCTTGAGCATTTCTTCACAGAAGAATACCACGCCATATCCGGTCGCTTTTTTACGAATCCAAGTGCCGCCCCAGTCAGGACTTTTACCCGTGATGACACCGGACTCGTAACGTTGAGTAATTCGTTTGTATTGTCCAAATAGATAACCAATTTCACGCGTGCCAACACCAATATCACCAGCGGGCACATCGGTTGATTCACCTAAGTAGCGGTAAAGCTGTGTCATGAAACTCTGGCAAAACCGCATGATTTCACGATCCGATTTTCCTTTTGGGTCGAAATCTGAGCCACCTTTACCGCTGCCAATGGGGAGGCCTGTAAGCGCATTCTTGAAAGTTTGCTCAAAGGCAAGAAACTTAATGGTGCCCAGTGTGACGCTGGGGTGGAAACGTAGCCCACCCTTATAAGGCCCAATAGCACTATTAAATCCGACTCGAAAGCCTCTGTTAACGTGGATACCACCGTTATCATCTTCCCAGGGGACGCGGAAAATAATTTGGCGCTCTGGCTCACAGAGCAATTCGATAATTTTGTGTTCTTTGTATTCGGGGTGTTTGTCTAAAACGGGACTGAGCGTTTCTAACACTTCATATAGCGCTTGATGAAACTCACTCTCGCCGGGGCTTCTAGAGACGATTTGTTCGTATAAAGAATCGATAGTGTCTGACATAAATGTGCCTTATAGTGGTTTTTATTCACGCAGTCTGAATCATAATGCTACTGTGTATTTCAGAGCCTAACATCTCCGGCGTCTATGTAAAATGGACGGAGAGTCAAAGCCAATAAAGATGTCGGCTGAAGCATATGTTTATTTAATGAATTATGGGGGACGTTTATGATCAAGTTAATTAGCTGTCTTAGTCTTTTAATGACCATTTCTCTTCCTGTCGCTGCATTTGAATGCTACCAAGCATCACCTACTGCAGAAGCATTGGAAGATGAGTATCAAAACAATGACAACAGCTTCTCAATATCTGGAGATGAAAAAGAGCTGCAATTTTTGAAAGACTTAAAAGGTAAGTGGCAAGGAACAGGTGAAGAGATTTCATGTAAAGGGACGGAGAGTCATCCCGAAAAAATCAGTAAAACAATGAATGTGGAGGCCGACGTCATTGAAAATGGTATCGTTTTGTTTAGGGCCAAACTTGAAAAAAACTTCCCAGCTGAAGGCATATCCCGTTCAGATGATATTGGCTTAATTAATACAGACAGTTTGTATTCTCTGAGTGTTAACGGCCGAAATGTGGAAGCGAATCAACGAGAATTTGCATCGAATGGCGCTAATGCAGGTGTGCGTTATTTGGAGTACATGATTCGAATTCAGGCACCTTCAGACAATAACATCAACATTGAATGGGATATGTTCACTAACGGCGTTTATGTGTTTACACAAAAACTCAACCTAACACGTTAAAAACATCAGCAGGCATCAAAGCTGGTTTGATGCCTGCTCGAGTGTTATTTAAGCAGTAGAAACATGGCCTGTCGGCCACGAACAATATTCAACAATAGTTGATCAGAACCACTTACTAAGGGTTTAAATTCTTCAAGTGATGAGACCGTCTTATGGTTTACTGAGGTAACAATGTCTTGCTCTTGCAAACCTGCCTTCCATGCCGGGCTACCTTGTTTAATCGAATAAACCATCACGCCATTTATCTTGCCGTAGTAGGGTGAACTAGGTTCAATATCTCCAAAGGTGGCCCCTGATAATTTGGGATGTACTGTCCCGGAAGGTTTTGTTTCTCGCGTTTGTTTTACCTTGGCAATCAAAGTTTTTTGTTTGCCATCACGAATGATGTTGAGTTTGACTTGCTGACCCACCACCATCAAGCCAATCGAGTTTCGCAGACTATCGGCATTAACTAGTCGGTTGCCGTCCACAGCAGTGATAATATCGCCTACTTTCAAGCCTGCATCAGCCGCCGCTGAGTTCTTCACCACATGACTGACCACGGCACCATGCTGATGCCCGATGCCAAATGCTTTGGCAAGATCAGGTGAAATATCTTGCATTTGTACGCCAAGATAAGCACGTTTTACTTCACCATGTTCTAGTAGTTGATCGGTAATTTGTTTGACCAGATTGCTGGGGATGGCAAAGCCAATACCGATATTGCCTGCCGATGCGCCGCCTGGAGAAAAGATAGCAGTATTCACACCGACCAGTTCGCCTCTCAGATTCACTAATGCGCCACCAGAATTACCTGGATTAATGGAGGCATCGGTTTGAATAAAGTTTTCATAGCCCTCAATACCTAAACCACTTCTGCCAAGTGCACTGACAATGCCTGAGGTGACGGTTTGACCCAAACCGAATGGATTACCAATAGCCACAACAAAGTCGCCAACACGAAGTGAGTCAGAGTTGGCCAAGGGAAGAGCCGTAAGGTTTTCAGCAGGAATCTTGATTAAAGCAACATCGGTAGCAGGATCACTACCAACGATAGTGGCTTCAAAAACACGTCCGTCATTCAGCGAGACATTGATTTTGTTTGCCCCACGAATAACGTGATAGTTGGTGATCACCAAGCCTTGTTTGGCATCGAAGATAACACCTGAGCCCAAACTCTGACGTTCTCGAACTTTGGGTTGTTCTGGTAAATCAAAAAAGCGCCGGAAGAACGGATCATTTTGCAGGGGATTATCCCTAACTTTGACCATGCTTTGGCTAGCAATATTGACGACTGCTGGCTGAGTTCGTTCAAGCATAGGCGCTAAAGTTGGCATCTCACCTTTTTCAGCAAACCAGTC
>DRHY01000064.1 GCA_011052985.1 Methylophaga thalassica | reverse complement strand
GTATTATTGGCGTCAGCTTTATGGTGATGTCGATGATAATGATTATGCAGCAGTTTGGAAGACTGGAAATGCACTTCCATATCTTCACAGCATTAGCTTTCCTGATTATCTGGAGAGATTGGCGTGTCATCGTTATTAGTGCTGGAGCAATTGCAATTCACCACGCGTTGAGTGTCCCTCTACAACTTTCCGGCGTGGATTTGGGAGGTATGCCTTATATTGCATATGCACAGACATGTGACTGGCCTACGTTCTTTTTACATGCTTTATTTGTGGTGATTGAGTCAGCCGTATTAATTTTTTACTGTTTGCGGATGCAACGTCAATTCGTCCTCGCTAATCATCTCATTGCCAATATTCAAAATGCTGCCACCAATAAAGATGTCACCGGAGATGTCAGCCTTATCCCCGCCAAAAATCAAACAGACAAGCTCTTTGTGGCATCACTAAAGAGCTTTTATGAAATGATTCGAGACAATATGCTTTCCTTTCAGAAATCTTCATCAGAATTGAGTGAGATTAGTCTCAAGTCTTCTGAAATTTCCAGTCAAAATGAATCAGATCTCAATTCACAAAATGAAAGTATTCAATCTATCGTTACAGCAATCAATGAAATGACATACAGCATAGCCGAAGTATCAAGAACAACGACACTAGCTGCAGACAGTTCAAAAAAGGCTAAATTACTGACATCAGAAACAAATGACAAGGTTATTGAGGCGGTGCAACAAGTCAAAGAACTGATATCTCAGATAAACAATGTCAAACAAGAAGCCGAGCAGCTTGACCGTGATACGGTAACTATTGATACCACGATGGAAACCATCCGGAGTATTGCTGAACAAACTAATTTACTGGCACTCAATGCAGCAATAGAAGCCGCCAGAGCCGGGGAGCAAGGAAGAGGATTTGCTGTTGTGGCTGATGAAGTTCGAGCTCTGGCACAACGAAGCAGAGATGCAACAACAGAAATTACTGCTGTGGTAGAGAGTCTTCGTGGTGCATCAGTGAAGGTCATTGATTTAATGAAAACAAGTCAACAGAAAAGCGAGTTCACCGTACAAATTGTTTCTGAATCACAACTACTTTTAACACGCTCTACTGAGTCTACTAATCAAATTTCAGATTTGAATTTTCAAGTTGCCAGCGCCATGGAACAACAACATGCTACATCTGAGAATATTTTGATTGACCTAGAACGTATCAACAATACAAATAAAGAAATTCAGAAAAGAGCTATCGAAGCCTCTAAAATAACTGAAGATGTCTCAGAAATGGCAAAAAACATTCAGTCTAATGCTCGTTTGCTGAAAACATCGTGACAATCAACTTCAACTGAAGTCTAAATGAAATTACAACAATTAAAATATATTTGCGAAATCGCTCGTTGTGAGATGAGTATTTCATTAGCCGCACGAGCATTAAATACATCTCAGCCGGGGGTGAGCAACCAACTACAAATGCTGGAGTACGAACTTGGCTTAAAAATCTTTGAACGCCACGGTAAGCGACTTGTTGGTTTGACTACTGCTGGAAAGTCAGTTGTTGAAATGGCCGAAAAAGTTCTTCTCGATATTGAAAATATTCGCCGCTTTTCTGCTGACAAGATAAACGAAGAAACGGGCACCTTATCGATAGGCACGACACACACTCAAGCAAGGTACGCATTGCCGCAGGCCATTAAGACATTTAGTGATCGCTATCCCGATATTCACCTAAACATGGTTCAAGGTACGCCTACAGAGGTGGGGGAAATGGCCGCTTCTGGAAAAATCGACATTGCTATTGCGACCGAGGGTTTATCTCAATTTGAATCACTTGCCATCTTTCCCTGTTACGACTGGAACCGTTCAGTTATTGTCCCGCCTCATCATCCACTTTTGGCTGAAAATAAACTTACACTTGAGGCCATAGCTAAATTTGAGATTTTGACTTACGTAATGGGGTTCACCGGAAGAGCTCAGCAAGATCAAGCCTTTATTGAAAAGGGCTTACATCCAAATGTCACCTTCACAGCAACAGATGCTGACGTTATCAAAACCTATGTTGGACTTGATCTCGGCATTGGTATTATTGCCAGTATGGCATTTGATCACATCAAAGATTCACCACTAAAAGCAATTGATGCCAGCCACTTATTTCGTCCCAGCACAACACACATGGGGATTCGAAAAGGGGCTTATTTACGAAGCTATATGTATGCCTTTATAGAATTATTCGCCTCACATCTCACCAAAGCCAAAATTCAAGCCGCTATCCAGTTATAGGATAAATTCACATTGCCTAAGGGAAAATAAACTGTTAATTTTTCCCTCGCTGTTTTTTCAGCATGCCGTATTACAACAATAAAACAGAAATATTAGGACTAATGATGAAACAATTATTTAACGCCATGATCGTTTTTATGGCTCTTATGCCAGCACTTGTTGCTGCCCATGGCGCACCTCGCCTAAAAGTAGAAGAAAAAATCATTATCAAGGCTGATCCAGACACAGTTTGGAATGCTGTTAAAGACTTTGATAATGCACACTCATGGATACCAGCTATTGAGAAAACAGTGGCGAAAGGTGGCAATGAAAAAGGCGCTACACGTACCTTAACCCTGAGAGGTGGCGCAACAGTTTCAGAAAAACTCAAAAAGTTTGATGACAAAAAAATGAGTTATATGTATGAAATCACTGACATTAGCTCCACAGGCGAGATTGATGATCACGGTGAAATGCATGAAGTACCAGCGTTTCCAGTCAGTAAATATAAGTCTTGGGTCAGTGTTAAAGCAGTAGATGGTGGTGCTCAAGTCATATGGCTAGGTAAGTTTTTCCGTGCCTATCATGGCAACGGACACCCACCCAAGGCCTTAGATGACAATACCGCTATTGATGCAGTCACTGGCCTATACAAAAGCTCCCTAGAAAATTTAAGAACAATGCTAGAAAAATAATCAGGAAAAGCGAAAAAGGCACCATTAGGTGCCTTTTTTATTACACTGAAGCCCCTGAAATATGGTTATTCCTATGACTGATAAACCCGCAAACCAAACTATTAATCGTCTACTAGAAGAACTTAAAAATCATCTTCCATCTTCAGAACATCATCTTTTAATAAAGCTCAGAGATGAAATTACTACTGCATTATCATCACGTCCAGACATACGGCTCAATGAGCAAGCAACTGCAAAGCTTGAATTTGATCTTTCCACAGGCTGTTATAAGCAAAAGAATGACACAAATCGATATTGCCCAGCATGCTATGAAAATCATTCAGAGTTGATCGCAACGCAGCGGCTGTCTATAAAATTACGCGTGTGCCCTCATTGTAGAAAAAGCATCAGGCCGTCAAGCAAATAAAAACTTCCACCATTACACTAGAAAAAAACGCGTAATTACAATAGAATACCGTTCTTTACAAAAGACATCACAGGATGTGATTTCAACAACAAAGGAATGATGCCTCGGGGTGGCTAAAAGTGCCTGAGATAACTCTATAAAAAGAGTGAACCCGATGAACCTGATCCAGTTAGTACTGGCGTAGGGACAGGCTGAGACACCATATTTATCCAACATTTTGCGATCTGCGTGACACTCACCTGTCCTTTTTATTATATAAAAAGGATAGTTATGAACCGTTCT
>DRHY01000063.1 GCA_011052985.1 Methylophaga thalassica | reverse complement strand
GTAAAGGTATCGTTAATTGGGTGATATGCGTTAGCTTTATATTTTAATTTGTAATACTGCAACGATGGTCCTGGTACGGCAACTTCCGCTGAAACATTCTGTGATATACCACTAGTAGGTAGCAATGCATTATTTCTGCTGTCACTTGACCAGCCAAGGTTTAGTGTCACTGTATTAAATGTATCACCTTCACGATCAATAAAGTCTTGGTAGCGTCTAATTAGTGTTCGCCCATTGCGAAATTCATTAGGTAGATCGACCTCAGTATGTTCATAACCAACCCCAAGGTTAATACGATTATCTTCTGATATAGGTATACCGAATGTTACGTCACCACCATAGGCATCCAAAGTGTATCGTGCGATGTTGGCTTCATCGGCATCTGTTTTTCTATAAAAAGCATTAAAGCCTTGGCTGATGCCATCAACTGTAGCAAATGGATTTGTGTAACCGAAACTGTACACAGTATTGATATTACTATTATTAAACCCAAAGCGAACGTGTTTACCACTCCCGAGAAAGTTCTTTTGAGTGACATTTGCATTGAAAATAATGCCATCGGACTGTGAGAAGCCAATACCTGCTGATAAGCTACCTGAGGGTGTTTCTTCTACGCCGAAATCTAAATCGACTTGATCCTGAACGCCGGGAACGGGATTAGTTTCTACATTCACATTCTCGAAATAACCTAAACGAGAAACTCTTGTTTTAGATTGTTCCACTTTTTCTGTAGAAATCCATGCCGACTCTTGTTGTCTGAACTCACGTCTCAATACTTCATCACGTGTTTTGCTGTTACCTGAGATATTAATTCGTCTTACATATGCGCGACGACCTGGATCAACAAAAAACGTCAAATCAACTTCTCTAGTTTCACGATTAATGTCTGGCACCGCATTGACGTTAGCAAAGGCATAGCCGTCATTTCCTAACCGGTTTGTAAGGTTTTCAGTTGTTCTCGTGATGGCTTTACGAGAAAAAATTGAGTTTTCTCTAATCGTTACTAATGGAAATAGCTCATCTTCTGGCACAATCAAGTTACCTGCTAACCTTACTTGATTAATTTTGTATTTTTCACCTTCAGAAACATTGATAGTGATAAACATATGCTTTTTGTCATCACTGATTGTGACCTGTGTTGATTCGACTTGAAAGTCCACATAACCACGATCCAAATAAAATGATCTCAATGTTTCCAAATCTGCTGACAGCTTCTGACGAGAATATTGGTTATCCTTGGTTAAGAAGGACAGCATTGAACCAGTGCTGGTTTGGAAGTCGACCGTCAATTCTTTTTGAGAATAAGCATGATTGCCGACAATATTTATATCACTTATTGTCGCAACAACACCTTCAGCCATAGTAATTCTGATAGCAACCCGATTCCGCGATAGTGGTGTGACTTCAGAATTAATGGTGACGCCATATTTCCCACGGCTGAAATATTGTCTTTCTAACTCAAGTTCAACACGCTCAAGCATCGCTTTTTCGTATACTTGTCCTTCACCAAAGCCGATGCCACGAAGTGACTTTAGTAGCTCAGCTGAATCCATGTCTTTGTTACCAACTAATTCAATACTGGAAATTGCCGGTCTTTCTTGCACTTTAATCACAAGAACATTATCTACTTCTTCAACCTGGACATCATTGAAATACTTGGATTTGAATAATGATCGAATAATGCCTTTGGCATCATTATCTGTCATCGTGTCACCAACTTTGACAGGTAAATAATTAAAAACCGTACCTGCTGATATACGCTGAAGTCCCTCTACGCGGATATCTTCAATAGTGAAAGTATCAGCCTTGGCTAGAGCTATTGATGAGAAAAATAAAAGGATAGTGAGTAATTTATTCATTGTTGTAAGCAATAGCCATCTGTTCGAGAAACGCTAAGTGTACCTGCAATAATGCCATTATCCAAACAGTCTCGATAAGTCATTGAAAAATGCAATAAACATCACTGCAAGCAATATAATCATGCCAATTTTTTGAGCTTGAACTTGTGTCGTCTCACTCAAAGGTTTTCCACGGATTGCTTCGATAATAAACATCGATAGATGACCACCATCTAGCATGGGTATGGGTAATAAGTTTAGAATGCCGAGTGTAATACTTATCATCGCTAAAAAGCTAACAAAACTCATCCACCCCTGTTCTGCTGAACTTCCAGCAACTTTAGCAATGCTGATTGGGCCTCCTAAATTATCAGTCGATACTGTGCCCTTAATCATTCCCCATAAACTTGTAAGTGTTGATACTGAGAAATCCCATGTATTCGTAACAGCTTGAGGAAATGCGAGGATAGGACCGTATCTAAGCTCGGATTTGAGCTCGTCCGGCACCGTAGTCTTTGTCGTATCAACACCAGCACCGATTAATCCTTGACCATCATCACCAGCCTGCGGCGTAACACTAAACGTCATTTCTTGCTGTTGTCTTAACAATCTAATCTCAAGAGTTTTATTCGGATGTTGCTGAATAACATTCACCCACTCAGACCAAGTGCTAAGCCGTTGACCATTAGCACTTAGCAAGACATCACCTGTTTTTAGGCCGGCTTTTTGAGCGGGCATCCCATCAACAATTTTGCCTAAGACCGGATTCAATACTGGACGTAAGGGAATCAAGCCTACTTTATTGAGAACTGTGGGTGCATCTTCAATATCAAGTTTCGGCACGCTAATTCTATGTGGCGTGGACACATTGTCTGTTAAAACCTCAATATCAATATCACCGCCCTGTTCGGCTTTTAATAGTAATGCTTTAAATACACTATTCCAGGTGGGTGTATCTTGCCCCCCTATTGATTTGATTGTGTCGCCTGCCGTTAAGCCCGCATCAGCAGCTATAGATTGAGGTACTATTTCAGAAATAACAGGTTTAATACCTGGAATGCCCACCACAAGTAAGAACCAATAAGCGACTATGGCAAACAGTAAATTGGCTACAGGCCCTGCAAGAACAATTGCAAAGCGCTTAGCTAAGGACTGTCGGTTAAATGCAAACTGAGTTAAGTTTTCCTCAACAGGCATTTCTCGTTCGTCCAGCATTTTCACATAGCCACCCAAAGGTATTGGGGCTAATACATATTCGACACCATCTTTGCCAATCTTTTTCCAAATGGGTTTACCAAAGCCAACGGAGAAGCGAAGCACTTTAACACCGCAACGACGTGCTACCCAAAAATGTCCGTACTCGTGAATGACGACTAGTAAGGCAAGGGCAATAACAAAGAAAATTAATGATTGCACAGTGCGACCTGTTGTTCAGCTAAGAGCCTTGCTTTAGCATCAGTTTCAAGCACTATCTCCAGTGAGTCAGCATTTTCACTAGGAAGCCCTTTAAGCACATTTTGAATGACCTCACCGATAGCCGTAAAGCGGATCTTTTTGCTCAAAAATGCCTCAACCGCAATTTCATTTGCTGCATTTAGGATAGTCGTACTTGTGCCACCGGCATTGAGAGCTTCATAGGCAAGTTTTAAGCAGGGAAAGCGCATGAATTCTGCTGCAGAAAAATCAAGACGTCCTACTTTCACTAAATCAAGTGGCTCAACACCAGAATCGATCCGCTCTGGCCAAGCCAGCGTATTCGCGATAGGCGTACGCATATCGGGGTTACCCATCTGAGCGAGTACGGATCCATCGTCATAATCCACCATCGAATGAATTACACTTTGTCGATGCAAAACAACATCGATTTGCTCACTTTTCAATCCAAATAACCAATGAGCCTCGATGACTTCTAGTCCTTTATTCATCATGGTGGCAGAATCTACTGAGATCTTTTGCCCCATTGACCAATTAGGGTGAGCGATGGCTTGTTCTGGCGTGACGCTGTCTAGCGTCTCAATATCCCAATCACGAAATGGTCCACCAGAAGCGGTCAATATCAAACGACGAACACCTTTGTTGTTGAAGTCGTGATATTGCTCATTAGCCACAGGTAAGCATTGCCAAAGTGCATTATGTTCACTATCTACTGGTAACAGCGTTGCACCATTATCAGCAACTGTTTTCATGAACAGTGCCCCACTCATCACCAGTGCTTCTTTATTTGCAAGTAAAATTCGTTTACCTGCACGTGCGGCAGCTAATGTTGGTAGTAATCCGGCAGCACCAACAATGGCAGCAACAACAATGTCGGTATCAGCTGATTCAGAGACTTCTTCTAGTGCCTTTTTTCCGCTCAACACAACCGTGTTACAACCATTTTTTTTCAATAATGACGTCAGGGTTTGGGCAGAGTCGTCGTCTAACATAACGGCAAACTGAGGTTTAAACTGAAGACATTGCTTGCTCATCGTCTCAACAGAGCAATTGGCCGTTAGTGCAAAAACGGTATATTTTTCAGGATGCAGACTTAATACATCAAGCGTACTCACACCAATAGATCCAGTTGAACCTAGAATGGTGACTGCTTTCATGCAAGGCTACTCATTAAGAGAACGATAAATGCAAAAACGGGTATAGCCGCTAATAAGCTGTCAACTCGGTCCAACATACCACCGTGACCGGGTAATAAATGGCCACTATCTTTAACGTCATATGCACGCTTAAATAGGCTCTCGAATAAGTCTCCCACAATAGCAGCGAGTACGGTTAGCAAGCTGATAAAAAACCACGATACAAGACTCATATTTGAGGGTTCAGCTATCAGGTAAAAACCGACTGCCCAAATAGAGGCAAAAGCGACTCCACCAGCGACACCCTCCCATGTTTTATTCGGACTGATACTACTCGCTAGTGAATGTTTGCCGAACTGTTTACCCGCAAAATAACCACCCGTATCCGCTAGCCAGACAGTCACTAAAGCAAACAAGAATAAAAATGCTCCCGGAGCACCCATGGCTTTGATTGTGACTGACGACACCACAAATATAGTAAGCACAAGGACGCTGATGATGATGCCAAATATTTTATTTCTAAAAAGGGATGTGAGATAAGCCGCCCCTGTCTTAGATGCGAATCCTAAAATCACTAATGCAGCAAGCGTCCATAGAAGAATCCCAATACTGATTGTAAAGTGAGGATTAACTTGGGTAAGTGCCAGATAAAATACAGCGAGTAGTATCAGTCCGAATAAAACATGGGAGGGTGTCGCTGGTGGAGTCGCTTTTGCCTCTATTTGGGCAGTCGGTTTTTACCTGATAGCTGAACCCTCAAATATGAGTCTTGTATCGTGGTTTTTTATCAGCTTGCT
>DRHY01000062.1 GCA_011052985.1 Methylophaga thalassica | reverse complement strand
TAGAAACAGCTGTGCGCTTAAATTTAGACTTAGTTGTGCTCATTCTCAATGATAATGCCTACGGCATGATTCGTTGGAAACAAGAAGGTATGGGCTTTGAAGACTACGGTCTGACATTTAATAATCCAGACTTTGTTAAATATGCTGATAGTTATGGCGCTATTGGTCATCGGCCTACTACACATGCTGAGTTTGTTGATGTATTAAACACAGCTCTGAATTCAAAAGGGGTACATCTTATCGATCTTGCTGTTGATTACTCACTGAATTACTCCATCCTTAGTGAAGGTCTTAAACAAAAAATTTGTATTCTTTAAAGGAGGTTTCATGACCACCACGCCCCATTTTTCACTAAAGATTGCTGGCCATACACCAATACAAGCAACAAAGGTCGATGTCATATCACCCTTCAATGACCAAATTATTGGTTCGGTTGAACAAGCCAACTCAGCAGATATCGAAAAAGCCTTATCAACAGCGCACGCACTATACTCAGACCGCAGCCAATGGCTTCCGGTGACACAGCGTATTGCTATACTTGAAAAAGCGATCACATTGATGAAATCACAAGCCGAGGAATTGGCTCTAGGTGCCGCTGCTGAAGGCGGTAAACCTCTGATAGATTCTCAGGTCGAAATGACACGCTGTATTGATAGTATCCGGGCCTGTGTTGACGGTCTTCGTAACGACGCTCCACATACGATTCCTATGGGCATAAACCCGGCGTCACAACATCGACTCACCACCTTCAAAAAAGAACCGATTGGTGTCGTAGTGGCAATCAGTGCCTTTAATCACCCGCTGAACTTGATTGCTCATCAAGTGGGACCAGCAATTGCCACTGGCTGTCCTGTCATCGTCAAACCCGCAGAAAAAACACCATTATCTTGTTTTCGACTGGTAGAAATATTCCATCAAGCTGGCTTACCTAAAGCATGGTGCCAAGCATTACTGACAGATAGTCATGACACTACTGAAACGCTCGTAACGGATGAGCGTGTTGCTTTCTTAAGCTTCATTGGTAGTGCAAAAGTAGGCTGGTATTTACGCTCTAAACTGGCACCAGGCACACGATGCGCATTAGAGCATGGTGGTGTTGCCCCCGTAATCGTAACTAATGATGCTGATGTCGATGCTGCTATCGCAGGGCTAAGTAAAGGTAGTTTTTATCATGCCGGTCAGGTCTGTGTGTCTGTGCAACGAATTTACGCCCACAGCAGCATAGCGCGTGATCTTGCAATGAAATTGGCTAAAGCAGCAAAAGGGTTGACCGTTGGTGATCCAACATCATCCAATACCGAAGTCGGTCCTATCATCAAAAAATCTGAACTTACACGCATTGATGATTGGGTTAAAGAAGCTATCGATACAGGGGCTGAATGCTTCTCTGGTGCTGAAGTATTGCCTAACAATTGTTATGCCCCCACAGTCCTTTTTAATCCTTCTGCTAATGCAAAAGTAAGTTCGGCAGAAGTATTTGGCCCCGTAGTTTGTATCTATCCTTATGATGATATTGATGAGGCTATCAGTCGCGCAAATTCATTGCCTTTTTCTTTCCAAGCCTCTGTTTACAGTAAAGAAATCGATGCCGCCATGTATGCTGCGGATAAACTTAACGCCACTGCTGTGATGATTAATGAACATACGGCATTTCGTGTTGACTGGATGCCATTTGCAGGTGAAAAACACTCGGGTTTAGGCACTGGCGGGATTCCCTATACGATGGAAGATATGCAAGTGAATAAGATGATTGTCATCACGTCAAAAGGTATTTCGGCATCATAATTCACATTCAACAAGTGTAATAATCAACTCTGATGCCTTTATCAAGCTGGTTTAATGTAAAGTTGAAGCGCTCATTCATGAGCGCTTTTCTTTGTTTCCTGTTGGCAACTAACATCGCTTTCGCTGATAAGGATACGCGTGGTGTAAAAAAGCTTGAGACGGCTAACCCCAGCTTACCTACATTAAAAGCAACGAATAATGGAGAGGTAACACTGTCACCGAGCGGCTGCCTATTGCCTAATCAACAGCTTATTGTTTCTGGAGATCCACTTAAACAGCTGAATGGCGAATGGTTTATTACTGTTGCTGAAAAAGCGATTTCCTTAAAACCACATAAGCTCTCCGAAACACGATATGTCATTAATTTAGCTCAGGTTGATAAGCTATCAGCAGGTCATGATTATCCCGTTTATTTACTAAAAAATAACACCCAGCAGCCGACCTCAGTCGTATTAAAAATCTGTCCAAGCATTAATCCATTACTGCTTCTGCCTAAAAATGAAGCGGATTAATTCCTTTCAAGAAACTCAATAATACTGGCTCTCAACTTGCCATCTTTTCTCAGTGGCTTAGCCAGATGAGATATCATCTGAACATGGTTATAGTCCTGAAAACTTATCAGCTCCACCTTGCCACCTTTCTGCTTAACTTTATCTGCCAAATGATACGTATTACGAGGTAATACCGTTCGATCCTTCTCTCCCACTAACAAAAGCATGGGTGGATTTTCTCCAGCAACAAAATTAATTGGCTGACTTTTCCAACGCTCATTTTCTGGACCAAATATCGTTTTTAAACGATTACTTTTAAGCGGTAAAAAATCATATGGACCAGCCAAACCAATCATGCCTTTAATAGCCATAGGGGAAAGGTTTTGCTTAGCTAAAAATTGCTTATCTAAGGTTAGCATTGCGGCAATGTGTGCACCTGCAGAATGCCCCATGAGATAGATTTCTTTTTCATCACCACCGTATTGAGCGACGTGTTGTTTTGTCCAACTTACCGCTTTTGCAGCATCTGCCATAAACTCAGGAAAAATCACGTCCGGGTAAACACGATAATCTGGAATGACCACAATGTAACCAGCAGAGGTCAGAGCCTCCGCGACAAATTTATAATCTTCTTTTCTTCCAGAATCCCAGCTCCCGCCATAAAAAAATAGCACTGTTTTTAATCGCTGGGCTGGTGACACATTCACTGGCGTGTAAATGTCGAGCGTCTGTCTAGACAGCGCACCGTAGGCAATATCAGCCTGCTTCTGATAGCCTTCGGCTGGAATCATGGCATTAAGGACGGTAACAGGAGAACATGCGCTTGTGAGACAGATTGTGATCGCAGACAAACTCATTTTCAATGACTGCCAGACCTTAAAAGACATCTTTTTCATTCCATAAACCAGTTAAGCTAAATTTAGTCGTCGCTAGTGTTGATATAGCGAAGTGAAATTACTGTTAAAGCCAGAAATATTGTTTGCTATACCATGCATAAGTGTTTGTGTGAAAAGACTATTTTTAATGTGTTGATGGCGTATAAATTGAAAAATAAGTGTGTATGATATAAACAAGGAGTATAAGTCATTTTTACTTCTGTTTAATCCGTATTGCACTCCATATTTACTGGGTGTTTAACCACTTAATTAAGCTATGTTTTACTTGGAATCCATATGACATATTGTATTGCCATCGCATTGAAAGAAGGCTTAGTACTGACCTCTGATTCGCGAACAAATGCAGGCATCGATCAAGTCAGTACTTACAGTAAGATGGCTCGATTCGAGACCGCGCCAGATAGAAAGATCATTGTTCTTAGTGCCGGTAATTTAGCGACATCTCAAGCAGTCATTGAACAGCTCAAACGCGATATCATCGAACAAAACAGAGTAAACCTGAATACTTCAAACTACTTATCTGATGCGGCTGATTATATTGGTGATGTATTGAGCACACGCATTAGGCGTCATTCTGAAGATCAAAAATCTAATTTTGCACCGGAATCAACATTGCTAATGGCCGGACAGATTTCAGGGCAAGCCCCTCAAGCATTCCTGATATATCCTCAGGGTAATCACATTACTACGTCTACTGAAACCCCTTATTTACAGATAGGTGAAAGTAAATATGGAAAGCCAGTTTTAGATCGTTTTGTAAAAATGGATACGTCTTTAGCCGATGCGGCAACATGTGCATTAATTTCTATGGACTCGACAATGAAAAGTAATGTCAGTGTGGGTCCACCAATAGAAGTATTAATTTACACCAAGGACAGCTTAAGGTTTGATCAGCATTATCGTTTTAATGAAGATAATGCGTTCTTGCAAAATTTACGGCATGAATGGAGTAATAAACTCTATCAGGCATTTACTGAAATGCCTCGAATCCCTGAGCATTTTTCGACTTTGTAACACAATGATGAATGAATTCAATTTTATTCTGTACTGTTTCTGACACCACAAAAGGATAGGCATCTCTATTGCCAATACTGCGATTAATCGCGTTCATTTTTACCACCAAACTCATCCAGTCAGCCATCAGCTCAGTAAAGTCAGTGTATTCCTCGATATTGGCTAACAACTCGTAATTGCCCGCCGTTTCCATCGTTTCGATCATCATCATGTAATGTGCCCATGTTTCAGCCCAATCCTCCATAGGATGAGCACTGGAATAGGCTGAAATATAATGCTCACGCCAATCATCAGGAGGGCCATCAGCATAATATTGGTTTAGACTCTGCTGATAATTCTGTTCGCTATAATTGAACTGTTGGCAAAATGCAGCATAGTCTGAGGAGCCTTTAATTAAATTATCCCAATAAAAATGCCCAATCTCGTGGCGAAAATGTCCAAGCAAAGTACGATATGGCTCATTCATCGCCTCTCTGGTAGCCTCTCTAAAACTTCCATCCGCTTCAGCCACATTTAGGGTGATTAAGCCTGTAGCATGTCCATTTAATACATGTGGAGTAGCGCTTTGTGGATTGCTTCGCTGATCTTCGAGAAAATCAAATACTAAGCCGTTATTAATGCCTTTATGTCGAGGGTAGATAGGTAAATTAAGACGTAAAAGTCCATATATCATTCGACGCTTAGAAGACTCAATGTTTCGCCAACGGCGCCAATTATCTTCTTTATTTAATGGAGGAATGACTCGAGTCAGAGCGCATGACTCACACTGAGTCTCAGGAGAATCGCTGGCGATCAACCAATTACATGCAATGAGATGCTCACGGTGAGAACACACTTTATAGTGTTTCCCCCGGTTGTCATCGGGAAAAGTCCAGATACCTGTCTCAGAAGTCGCCACAAGGCTTTTTAATTGCCTTTGTTCTACCGAAAAACCTAACTGACTACCACACACCCCACAATGGGTATTATTGAAGAAAACTTCTTGGCCGCAGTGGCAATAAAAGCGTCTCATTTAGATGAATAATCAGGGTAAAACCAGGTACTGATAATTTGACCACTTAACTGAGTCAGCTTAACTTGCAACGCATCCATCATTGGCCTGATATTCTCAGGCGGATGTTTCTCATTAGAATACGTCTGCATGCTCTCTAAAAGTGCTATTTGTTCGGCCACGAGTTCATTACCTTTTGGTAGATATGACAGATAATGACCAACGGCTTTCAAAGAGTAATTTAACGAACGAGGAAACACCTCATCTTTGATTAAAAAGGCCAAGACTTTTTTTGCTTTCAATGATGAATTATTAGATTGAATATACATCTGCTGCGCATTAATAACGCGAAGTAATGTTGCCCAGAACAAACCTTCGTTTTGCCCCAATGCTTCACTGCGTTTATCAGATACAAGCATCGATGTTAACTCTAAAATTCGACTGGTCATATCTGCACGCTCAAGGTATTTCGCTACCTGAAGAAAATCATAGGCAAAATTACGGCTCATATGATTTGAAATCATGCCCCAGATACATTGACATGATTCCATAATAGTAAGTAATAACTTCTGCCTACGCCGCCTGTTACCAATGGATGATAATTCACTTTTCACTAATAAATTTAATTCGTTGACTTGCTCCC
>DRHY01000061.1 GCA_011052985.1 Methylophaga thalassica | reverse complement strand
TTCATCCCGGTGGCGTCATTCAGGGTGAGTTTCGAGTACCTGGTGATAAATCGATTTCTCATCGTTCCATCATGCTGGGTTCGCTGGCGGAAGGAATAACAGAAGTCACTGGGTTGAACAATATATTTTTTGAGATTTTCACTAGACACTAGAGTTTGCCCTACCTTTAGACTTCACTATTATCAATTAAACTCGGATCCGCAAAGCGGCTATCACGCGCTTTTTTTGCACGGGCAAAGACATCGATCAGATAGTCACCATTATCGCTTCTGATGGCCTCTTCTAGCTGATTTAAGCCCTGACGATATTGGCCAAGTAATGACAAAATAGCCTCCCTATTACCTAGGCAGATATCTCGCCACATCACCGCATCGCTAGAGGCAATTCTGGAAAAGTCTCGAAATCCGCCGGCTGCGTAACGTAATACTTCATCACAATCATCTCGCTGAGCCAGCATACCGACTAAATTAAATGCCAATACATGTGGCAGGTGGCTAGTCGCCGCGAGCACAGTATCATGCTGTTCAACAGACATTTCAAAAACTTCAGCACCTGCTTTTCTCCACATTTCATCAACCACTTTAGTGGCTTCGGGCCGGGTTTCTTCAACAGGCGTTAATACAACACGATGGTCTTCATACAATGAAGAAAAGGCTGCCGTGGGCCCACTTTTTTCGGTACCAGCGATGGGGTGTCCTGGGACAAAAAACTGAAAATGTTCACCTAGAAATTGCTTCGCTGCTGCAATCACTTGGGCTTTGGCACTTCCACCATCGGTGATAATCGTCTGAGCACTAAGATGAGGACTCATCTCTTCAAATACTTGCGCCATCGCGCCCATTGGCACAGCTACAAATACAACATCAGCTTCTCTAACGGCCTCGGCTATAGAATCAGCAGCGTAATCAATAATCCCGAGATCAAGTGCTTGCTTACGTACCTCTGAACTTCTGGCGTAACCAACCACCTCATCAACAGCCGCTTTCTTTTTTAATGCCAGTGCCAATGAGCCACCAATCAGGCCAACACCAATAACCGCAAGACGTTTGATCATTAACCGCGCCCCAAAATGCCCGACAATGCATCGAGAAATTGCTGATTTTCTTCAGCCAGTCCAATGCTAACCCGTAGATGCTGTGGCAAGCCATAATTCGCAACAGGTCGAACAATAACGCCTTCATAAAGCAGCTCATCATAAACTTCTAACGCGTTAGTATGAACATTTACTGTGATGAAGTTTGCTTTGGATGGAATGTACTGCAGACCCATTTTTTCATAGCCTGCAATGAGCTGCTTCATACCCGCTTCATTCACTTCACGTGTCTGCTGTAAATACGCTTCATCTCCTAATGCCGCGACAGCAGCCGTTAATGCGAGATGACTAACATTAAAGGGTTGTCTGACACGATTCATCAAATCCGCTACTTCAGGATCTGAAACTGAATAACCAACACGCAAGCCCGCTAAACCAAATGCTTTAGAAAACGTTCTGGTAATGATGAGATTCTGAAAGTGTTGCAACCAAGGAATGGAATTTTCTTCTGTGTGAAGATATTCAACATACGCTTCATCCAGTACCACAATGACTTTTTCAGGGACTTTTTCCAGAAATAATTTAATGTCTTCTGGATCAAGCCATGTCCCTGTTGGGTTATTAGGATTGGCAATGTAAATAATTTTTGTTTTAGCAGTAATTGCTTTCAACATCGCCGTTAAGTCATGGCCGTAATTCACTGCAGGCGTTACGATAGGTGTTGCACCAATCGCTTGGGTTACCAGTCCATAGATCGCGAAAGCATGCTCTGAAAAGATGATCTCATCACCCTTCTCAGCAAAAGTACGAGCAACGATCTCTAAAATATCATTTGAACCATTGCCTAAGGTAATCTGCTCTGCTGCGATCTGGTGTTTTGTTGCCAAGGCAGTTTTTAGAGAAAAACCATTCCCGTCAGGGTAACGTGCCATTTCTTTCGCTGCCAATGCCACTGCTGCTATCGCCGCTTTGGGTGGCCCCAAGGGATTCTCATTAGAGGCTAATTTAACAATATTTCGCACCCCATACTTACGCTGTAATTCTTCTACAGGCATTCCAGGTATGTAAGGTTTTAAGTTAGCGACACCACTAACGGCTTGATCACAAAAACTCATTCTTGCTCCGATTTTTTTCTGAAGCTATCGATAATTAATAATGCCGCACCCACACAAATGGCAGAGTCAGCAATATTAAATATCGGCCAGTGATAGCTTCCATAATAAACATCCAGAAAATCAATCACATAACCATGGATAAACCGATCGATCACATTACCTATTGCACCACCCAGTATGAGTGTTAAAGAGGCTGCTTCAAGTTTTGCATGAGACTTTAGTTTGGACAGCCATAGAAGTAAAGCAACACTGACGACTAATGCCAACCCGACAAAAAACCAACGTTGCCAGCCCGCTTCGGCAGCTAAAAAACTAAATGCTGCGCCATGGTTATACGCCAACGTAATATTAAAACTGGGAAAGACTGGAATCGACTCATAGAGTGCAAGTTCACTTATCGCCCACCATTTTGTCGCTTGATCGATGATGATGATTAATAGAGAAAGAGGTAACCATTTCAGCATGAGAAATTAGGCAAACTGTCTCAGTTCGCCATCTCCTTCTACGTTATCAACGCAGCGCTGACATAAATCAGCATGTGTTGCATGTTTTCCGACTGAAGCCACTTGATGCCAGCAACGTTCACAACGCTGGTATGTTAATGGTGAGACCTTTAACGACAAGCCGGCAACATCCGTGGTAACGGCATCGGCTGGTGCCTCTGTTAATGACTTCAAGTTAACTTGAGAGGTAATAAGCACAAACTTCAACTCATCTTTTAGCTGAGCTAATTGGCCCTTTAATTCATCTTCAGCATACAGATTCACTTCAGCAGTCAGACCACCTTTGATATGCCCAGCATTACGCTGATTTTCAAGTTCTTTTGACACCACATCACGGACAGCAAACACTTGATTCCAGAACCCCAGATCAAATGGCGTATTTTCTGCCATTGGGGCTAAATCTTCATACCAAGTATTTAACACCACAGACTCGTTTCGCTCGCCAGGTAAAAAGCCCCAAAGTTCATCAGCTGTGAAACTAAGAATCGGGGCAACCCAACGTACCATCGCCTCAATAATGTGGAACATCGCGGTTTGTGAAGAGCGTCTTGCCACACTATCTGCTTTCATGGTGTATTGGCGATCTTTGGTGATATCCAAATACAAACTACCCAGTTCATTAGCACAGAAATTATGCAGTTTCTGATAAATCACATGAAACTGATAACTCTCATACGCCGCTAAAATATCCAACTGAAGATAGTAGGCACGATCGACAGCCCAGCGATCTAAAGGCAATAACTCATCCATTGCTAGAAGATTTACTTTTGGATCAAAGTCGCTGAGGTTGGAAAGTAAATAACGCGCTGTATTACGAATACGTCGGTACGAGTCAGCTGTTCGTTTCAGAATCTCATCTGACACCGTCATTTCACCACTGTAATCAGCTGATGCCGTCCACAACCTGATGATATCGGCGCCAAGATTATTCATGACTTTTTGTGGTGCCACCGTATTACCCAGTGACTTAGACATTTTTTTGCCATTGGCATCAACGGTAAAACCATGTGTAAGGGCTGTTTTATATGGTGCTTTACCTATTGTGGCAACAGAGGTCAGCAAAGACGACTGGAACCAACCACGGTGTTGGTCACTACCTTCTAGGTATAAATCAGCAGGTCGTTCTAGATATGCACGGCGTGCTAATACACAAGCGTGAGACACACCCGAGTCAAACCAGACATCTAAGGTGTCAGTTACTTTTTCATATTCAGCTGCTTGTGCACCTAATAAGGTTTCTGGCTCTAAATCAAACCAAGCATCAATACCTTCTTGTTCGACTTTCTGGGCCACCGTTTCCATCAACCGTTCGGTATCAGGATGTAGTTCACCTGTTTGTTGATGAACAAATAAAGGAATTGGTACACCCCAAGTACGTTGACGGGAAATACACCAATCAGGACGTCCCTCAACCATATTTTCGATACGTTTTTGACCCCAAGCAGGTAACCAATTGGTATCACTGATAGCTTGCATAGCAGCATTACGTAGACCATTTTGATCCATGCTGACAAACCATTGCGGTGTTGCACGGAAAATAATTGGGCTCTTGTGGCGCCAGCAATGTGGGTAACTGTGTTTGATATCAATATGCGCTAATAAGGCGCCTTTTTCTCTCAACAGCTCAATAACATTTGGATTTGCTTTGAACACAGACTGTCCGGCAAAGAATTCAGTATCAGGCAAGAACACCCCATTTCCACCAACAGGATTATCTACTTTTAACTGATATTTCAGACCAACCGTGAAGTCGTCTTGACCATGACCTGGCGCAGTATGAACGGCACCCGTGCCGGCATCAGCTGTGACGTGGTCACCTAAAATAACCGGTACCTGACGATCATAAAAAGGATGTTGCAATAAAACATTTTCAAGCTGCTCGCCTTTAAAT
Source organism: Methylophaga thalassica (assembly GCA_011052985.1). Taxonomy (GTDB): domain Bacteria; phylum Pseudomonadota; class Gammaproteobacteria; order Nitrosococcales; family Methylophagaceae; genus Methylophaga; species Methylophaga aminisulfidivorans_A. The sequence continues at coordinate 2,125 of DRHY01000061.1, read as the reverse complement.
CGGGCGATCACTTCTGCTTCGATCTCGTATCGCGCCAGTGCACCTTCGTATAAAGACTCAGCTAGCACTAATTGTTCACTAGCAGATTGCAGCAATACATAAGTAAATTCAGGATTTAACGAGACAGCTTGGTTAGCTGGAAGCGTCCATGGCGTCGTTGTCCAAATCGGCACAACAATCTCACCCGTGCCGATGTTACCTATTGCTTGTTCAAATGCCGCTTTATCAACTACTTGAAAACGAACATCAATTGCTGGAGAGGTTTTATCTTCATATTCCACTTCGGCTTCGGCTAAAGCTGAGCCACAGTCAACACACCAATGCACTGGCTTCACACCTTTATGCAAGTGACCTTGTTTGGTGATTTGACCCAATGTACGAATAATATCGGCTTCAAAGCTGAAATCCATTGTCAGATAAGGATTGTCCCACTCAGCCAACACACCCAAACGTTTAAAATCTTCACGCTGCCCATCCACTTGCTTCGCTGCATATTCACGACAAGCCTGTCTAAACTCTTTTGCAGTGACTTTAACGCCTGGCTTGCCTACCTTTTTTTCGACATTTAATTCGATAGGTAAACCATGGCAATCCCAGCCAGGAACGTACGGCGTATCAAAGCCACTTAAGGTTTTAGATTTAAGGATAATGTCTTTGAGAATTTTGTTAACAGCATGACCGATGTGGATATCGCCGTTGGCATATGGAGGGCCGTCATGCAGAATGAATTTTGGGCGACCTTCTGCATTTTCACGCATTTTTTGGTAAAGATTAATCTCATTCCAATGCGCTAGCATTTGAGGTTCACGGTTAGGTAAACCTGCTTTCATTGGGAATGCGGTTGCAGGTAGATTTAATGTTTGTTTGTAGTCAGCCACAAGTTGCTCGTAGTTTGATAAACCAAAGGCGGTGATTATACGGATTTTTACTGCTGACCTAAATCATTGAAAGCACTTTATTTCATCGGCGGCTTATGCAAAGTGAATCAATTACAGTAGAATGCCTGTTTTAACCTACTCATAAAATCGAGCTGCAGCTTTATGTCCTCATCAGAAAAGGTGATTATTCGCGGACTGACACTGGATGGCAATAAATTCCGTCCCAGTGATTGGGCAGAGAGATTATGTGGTGCTGTTGCTACCTACGGACCGGGTAGACGCATTATTTTTCACCCTGAGGTGAAACTTGCGGCTTTGGATGGCGTGAAATGTGTCGTGATTGATGCAACATTAGAACAGGAAAATGAAATGCTGTTTGAATTCTTAATGGATTTTGCCAAAGATAATCAGTTACAAATTGAACGCACCGATCACTTTCCACCTGAACCGCATTAAGTCTCTTGCTCAGCATCTGGCCAATTTTGAATATAGTTTTTCAACAGCTTATTCTCAAACTTCGCTTTTTTGAGCAGCTCTTCAACAATATCAGTAATCGATAACATCCCTTCCAGCCTACCTTTATAAACCACAGGCAGATGCCTAATATTATGTTCAACCATAATATTCATCACTTCTTCAAGCGTATTGTCAGGTTCACAGGTATACGGATTGGGCGTCATTGCGTCAGCTACTAACATTGAATGCCAGTCAGCAGCCTGAGTATCAAGAATTTTTAAAATATCCCGTTCAGATAAAATCCCCACCATCTCACCACTCATTTCAGTGATGATCAAGGAACCGATTCGATGTTCCATCAACATGGATACCGCTTTATCCAAACTATCGGCTGGCGATAAGCCAATGACGGGTTTACCTTTATTTTTGGTAATCGATCTGACTTTCATATTATTGACCCTCTGCAATGAGTGCTTGGGTCTATTCTGCTTCAGTCGGTAAGTGTTTGGCAACAAATAAGAAAAAGGGGCTAAAGGGTTTCCCATTCAGCCCCTTTCATCACTACCAATTATAAGTAGCTGAGGCAATAACTCGACGGCCATCACCAAAGTAACAGATGAGATCAGTACAGGTCGTCGTGTACTCACGATCAAATAAATTACTGACATTCAGCGCCAATCTCACATCAGCAAAATCGTAGCGAATACTTGCATCAGTCAAGGTATAACCACCGGTTTCGATATCCACAGTTGAGTTACCACTGAAAGTACTTAAATTATCTGTACCGATAT
>DRHY01000060.1 GCA_011052985.1 Methylophaga thalassica | reverse complement strand
GTGTTTTTCGAAGCCATGCTGATCCCGTTATTTTTGGTAATTGGCATATGGGGTGGGCCCAATCGTGTATATGCAACGATCAAGTTTTTCTTGTACACCTTTTTTGGATCGGTATTTCTGTTACTGGCCTTGCTCTATTTACACAAGGTCACTGATAGCTTCGCAATTTTAGATTATCAATCCAGTTCTTTATCTATGACGGAGCAAACATGGTTGCTATTTGCTTTTCTGATCGCCTTTGCTGTGAAAATTCCGATGTGGCCAGTTCATACATGGTTGCCAGATGCTCACGTTGAGGCACCCACAGGCGGTTCCGTTATTCTAGCGGCGATTACGCTAAAAATTGGTGGTTATGGCTTTTTACGCTTTGCTTTACCAATCGCCCCAGATGCCAGTCAGCATTTTGCTTGGTTAATGATCTCGCTGTCATTAGTGGCAGTGGTTTATATCGGGCTAGTCGCTTTAGTGCAGACAGACATGAAAAAGTTAATTGCCTATTCGAGTATTGCTCATATGGGGTTTGTGACCTTGGGGCTATTTATGGTTTTTAGCATTTTTACCAATGCATCGACAGGGAGTGGAACAGTGTTAGCTATTGAGGGAGCAATGATCCAAATGGTCTCTCATGGCTTTATTTCAGCTGCAATGTTCTTATCAGTTGGCGTTTTGTATGACCGGATGCACACGCGAGATATTCAAGCTTATGGTGGCGTAATCAACACCATGCCTACATTCGCTGCATTTGCAGTGTTTTTTGCAATGGCTAATGCCGGATTACCTGGAACCTCTGGTTTTGTTGGTGAATTTATGGTGATTTTGGCTGCCTTCCAAGCGAATTTCTGGATCGCCTTTTTAGCTGCATTAACATTAATTTTAGGAGCCGCTTATAGTCTGTGGATGGTGAAACGCGTCTTTTTCGGTGAGATTGTTAACGATGAGGTTGCTGCATTAAACGACATCAATCAAAGAGAGTTCTTTATGCTAGCGAGTTTAGCGTTAATTATTCTAGTTATCGGCCTATGGCCTGATCCTTTATTAAGCGTAATGCATTCATCAGTCGAGCAATTGCTGATGCAAGTCGCTCAATCCAAGCTATAAGAGGAGCGATGACATCAATGTTTCAAGTGCCTGATATGCAATTAGCCCTCCCAGAAATGCTGATGTTGGCTATATCCTGTTTTTTACTGTTATTTGTTGCCTTTACGTCTAACAAAAAAATGGAGTGGGTACATCGTTTTGCCATACTAGGTTTATTTGTCACCATCCTTAGTATTGTGCTGAGCTGGGGACAGACAGGGCAGACCTTTTCCAGCACTTATATTAAAGACCCGCTGAGTGATTTACTGAAGTTGAGTATTTGTTTACTCAATGTGATCGTGCTGATTTATTCATACTCTTACCTCAAAGCCAGACAGTTAATGCAGGGGGAGTTTTACGTACTAGCCATGTTCGCTACATTAGGCATGATGATCATGGTATCTGCTGCTCATTTCATCACTTTATATTTGGGTTTAGAACTAATGTCTTTGTGTTTATATGCGCTGGTTGCTATGCAGCGTGACTCAGTTTTAGCTACTGAAGCGGCGATGAAGTATTTCATTTTAGGTGCGATTGCATCTGGGATGTTGCTATACGGGATGTCGATTATTTATGGAGTCACTGGCAGTTTGGCATTAGTCGATATCGCCACTTATATTCACTCATCAAGCGGTGATGAGACTTTATTGAGCTTTGCTTTGGTCTTTATCGTCATCGCAATTGGTTTTAAATTTGGTGCTGTGCCATTTCATATGTGGTTGCCGGATGTGTATCAGGGGGCACCAACAGCAATGACATTGTTTCTTGCATCGGCCCCTAAACTCGCTGCTTTTGCTTTGCTCATTCGATTATTGGGGGAAGGACTGATAGACTTGCACGGCTATTGGCAGCAGATGCTGATCGCAATGGCTGTTTTATCGATGATAATTGGTAATGTTGTTGCGATTGCACAGTCAAATTTGAAACGGATGTTGGCTTATTCCACCATTTCACATGTTGGCTTTTTGCTACTAGGTGTGCTCACAGGGTCTGATCAAGGTTTTGCAGCGTCACTGTTTTATATCTTGATTTACACACTCATGGTATTAGGTGCATTTGGTGTCATTTTATTGCTATCAAAGCAAGGATTTGAAGCCGAGTACATTGATGACTTCAAGGGGCTGAGTTCACAGCATCCTTGGTTTGCTTTACTCATGCTTATATTAATGTTTTCGATGGCAGGAATTCCACCATTGGCTGGTTTTTATGCCAAGTTACTCGTAATAAAATCAGTTATTGATGCTGATTTATTCGCTGTAGCAATTATTGCTGTGATGGCATCAGTGGTTGGGGCATTTTATTATTTACGAATTATCAAGGTGATGTTTTTTGATCAGGCTGAAAAAGCTATTACCATCGAAGCCTCACTAATGATGAAAGTGATTTTGAGCCTGAATACCTTTTTGGTATTAGCGTTGGGAATATTTCCAGGCTTTTTAATGTCGATGAGTTCACGTATTTTTTTATAGGGTTAGGCATGTCAGTTTGGTTAATGTTAGGTATGTTTTTGGTCTTAGCTAATCTACCTTGGATAGGAGAGCGAATTTTTCTTATTTATCCACTTGAACAAAAATCAAACTGGATACGGTTAATGGAGTTATTCATCTACTACTTAGGCAGCTTGTTGATCGGTGTCGTTTTTGAAACACGTTTTTCCGGCGATGTTTACACCCAAGGCTGGGAGTTTTTCACTATTACACTCAGTTTGTTCTTGGTGTTAGCTGTTCCTGGTGTTGTCTATCGATACCAATGGTTACCCCTGCAACATAAGTTCAAGTAACACAATCTCAGCGCATTTTTCCTGAAATCGTTTTAACTCGATTTTAGGAATTGATTTAGTAAATGGCGACATACAAGAGTTTGTCGGCTATTTCATTTTTAGTATGTGCATACAAGGCGATTCTAGTTTAGAATCGGCGGGTTTAACTACGTGTGTATGCACGAATTGTTCATTTAAATAATAGAGACAGATTATGGCTTCTGATTTATCCAAGTACAGAAATATCGGTATCTTTGCCCACGTAGATGCGGGTAAGACTACCTCGACAGAACGTATCTTGAAACTGACTGGCAAAATTCATAAAACCGGTGAGGTTCACGAAGGTGAATCAACGATGGATTTCATGGATCAGGAAGCTGAGCGTGGGATAACCATCCAATCAGCAGCGACTACCTGTGAATGGAAAGGTCATCGTTTAAACGTTATCGATACACCAGGACACGTTGACTTCACTATCGAAGTGTATCGTTCTTTGAAAGTACTCGACGGCGGTGTCGGTGTTTTCTGTGGTAGTGGTGGTGTTGAGCCTCAATCAGAAACAAACTGGCGTTATGCGAATGACTCAGAAGTGTCTCGTCTGATCTTTGTTAACAAATTAGATCGCATGGGTGCAGATTTCTACCGTGTTGTTAAACAGGTTGAAGATGTACTTGCGGCAACGCCGTTAGTGATGGTTCTCCCTATCGGTATCGAAGATGAATTCTCTGGCGTGGTTGACTTGCTGACACGTAAAGCATGGATCTGGCCTGATGAGAAAGACGCAACTAACTACGACATCGTTGAGCCACCTGCAGAGATGGCTGACCAAATCGAAGAATGGCGTGAAAAACTGATTGAGACCGCTGTAGAGCAAGATGACAACTTGATGGAAGCTTACCTTGAAGGTGAAGAGCCATCTATTGATGACATCAAAGGTTGCATCAGAAAAGGTACATTGAATCTAGACTTCTTCCCAACCTACTGTGGTTCAGCTTTCAAAAATAAAGGTATGCAATTATTGCTTGATGCGGTTGTTGATTACTTACCTGATCCAACTCAAGTTGAAGCTCAACCAGAAGTGGATTTAGAAGGTAACGAAACAGGTAAAGTAGCGACTGTTGACATCAACGGCCCATTACGTGCCTTAGCATTCAAAATTATGGATGACCGTTTCGGTGCATTGACTTTCGTTCGTATTTATTCTGGTGAAATCCGTAAAGGTGACACTATTATGAATACCTTTACTGGTAAAACAGAACGTGTTGGCCGAATGGTGGAAATGCACGCGAATGACCGTAATGAATTAGATTACGCTCACGCTGGTGACATCATTGCTATTGTTGGTATGAAAGATGTTCAAACAGGTCACACATTGTGTGATCCTAAAAATCCAGCAACGCTTGAGCCAATGGTCTTCCCAGATCCTGTCATCTCGATTGCCATTGCACCAAAAGATAAAGCTGCGGCTGAAAAAATGGGTATCGCACTGGGTAAAATGATTAAAGAAGATCCTTCATTCCGTGTTGAAACGGATGAAGACAGTGGCGAAACGATCATGAAAGGCATGGGTGAGCTTCACTTGGATATCAAAGTTGATATCTTGAAACGCACACACAATGTTGACGTTATCGTTGGTGAGCCTCAAGTCGCTTACCGTGAAACTATCACACAACGTGTTGAAGATAGCTACACACACAAAAAACAATCAGGTGGTTCAGGTCAGTTCGGTAGAATCGATTACATCATTGAGCCAGGTGAGCCAGGTAGTGGTTATGAGTTCACATCTACAGTTACTGGTGGTACGGTTCCTCGTGAATTCTGGCCAGCTGTCGAAGGTGGCTTCAAGAAAATGATGGGTAAAGGTGTCCTAGCAGGCTTCCCATTACTTGACGTTAAGGTCAACTTATTTGATGGTGCATTCCATGCGGTTGACTCATCTGCCATTGCATTTGAATTAGCGGCTATGGGTGGTTTCCGTCAATCTATTCCTAAAGCGGGTCCACAATTGTTGGAACCGATTATGAAAGTTGACGTATTTACACCAGACGATCATGTTGGTGATGTTATCGGTGACTTGAATCGTCGTCGTGGCATGATTAAATCACAAGATGCAGCAGCAACCGGTGTTCGTATTAAAGCTGAAGTACCATTGAGTGAAATGTTTGGTTACATTGGTTCACTGCGTACAATGACATCAGGCCGTGGTCAGTTCTCTATGGAGTTCTTACACTACATGCCATGCCCACGTAACGTGGCTGATGAAGTGATTAAAGCAACTAAAGAACGTCAAGAAGCAGAGAAGAAATAACACTTTCTTCTTCGCAAACAAAAAAGGGCTGATTTATCAGCCCTTTTTTATGTCTGCAATTTAGTGTTAATTTACTAAACTTTGGATTGGTGCTGGAATTCGTCCGCCTAGACGAACAAAACGGTTTTCATGGCTACCCATATTCACTGCCATAACAGGCCCTTCGCCTAATAAACCACCGTAAACAACATGGTCACCGGCTTTTTTACCTGGTGCAGGAATCAGGCGT
>DRHY01000059.1 GCA_011052985.1 Methylophaga thalassica | reverse complement strand
CCACACTGTCAGTTTCTTTACGCTGCTGCTCTATAGACAACGCGGCCGCTTGGGCATTTTCTTCTAGTAAGTCAGCATGATGCTGCATAGCAGTAGATTGCTGCTGCAGCTTTTTAATCATATCTCGTAACTTTTCAGTAAAGGCATTAAAACCAGTGGCAATATCGATCAGTTCTTTGTGCTCTTCTATATGCAACTGTTGCGTTAGATCACCTTCGTTTGACGCAAGATTAAAAATTTTGTCTCGCATATCGTTCATTGGTGTGACGATAGTACGAACCAGCCAGACAATTAGGAACATAGACACGACTGAAGCAATAACACCAACTAAGATCATCAAACTAAGTGTGGTGTTTGTACCTTCATTGAGTTCTTTTGTTAAGGCATATTGACCGGCCATTGCTGCCGCTTCAGGCACAGTAATCACTAATTGCCAATTAGTATTCGAGGCATTGATTGTGACGGGTACAGAGACAACAATATCGTTACCAAGCTCCAGTTCTTTCATCTCAGTCAGACCAACGACAGCTTCAGCCAGTGACTCATCAGCTTCTGCTAGTGGGCGCGTTAACTTTTCATTGAATTTGGAGCTAGCGATAAGACGATGACCTGCACTCAGTAAATGCACCTGACCTACGCCATCGTAAAGGGACTCAGCAATTTTCTGCATACGTTTTTGGATGACAGGCAAATTGATGTCGATCCCCACTAGCCCTTTGAATTGATTATTTTTCATAACGGGGGCTGTGAGGGTGGTCATTAACTCTTCCTTACCCGGTTCGATTTCATACAAATAAGGCTCAATCGTACAATTTTTACCCGTGTCATGACTGCACAGATACCATTCAGCCTCACGTTGACCGAATTCATCTTTTTCATCTAAATATTTCTCGTTAGGGTCTTCTATAGCGTAGTGAACGAGTTTTTCACCCTCCCTTACCCAATAGACTTCTAGTGTTCCTACACTGGTGGTGTGGTCACCTCGTCGGATGTAAAACTCGTCCATTTGGTCATAACCATTCGGCTCAAACTGTGTGTATAAGGCGCTGATGTGTTTATTACTTTCTAACGCGCTGCCCATCATCTGTTTTATCTGATCGCGAGTAAACGATAAGTCCGTCGGACTCGTATTACTCTCTTCGAGTATGTTAGCCATGGTGATGGGAATATCGAAGGAACGATTAAGATAGGAAGACACACTAGTCGCCGCATTTTCTGCAGATACTTCTAAGTAATTCGACACTTCTCTCTTCAAATAACTTTTTACTGCTTCACTGGCATCATCACTCGCATGTTTCATTGAAAAAACCCCGACAAGGGTTATTAGTCCTTGAGAGAAAATCAGAATACTGATGGTAATTAACAATAGCTTATTTCGAAGTGAACACTTGGCCATGATGGCAGCCCTTAATTTAGATGTGAAAATGATTATGTAGGAGTAATGGCGGCACTTCAGCCTAAAACTTGAAAAAAATGAAATCTAAAACTTATGTGAATTTAGCCAGATTTGAGCAATAAAAAACCCCAGCCAAACTATTTGGCTAGGGTTTCAAAATGTTGAGTTTGCAAGGCTAGTAAGCCAAATAGACTCAATTAGTGACTGTTAACTCATCTGAACTTAATGAAATTATTTTACATCGTCTAAAAATGGATAATCAGTGTAGCCTTTAGCACCACCGCCGTAGAAGGTATTTTGATCGGGTGTATTGAATTCTGCACCAAGCTTTAGACGTTCCAGCAAGTCAGGGTTAGCAATGTATTGACGGCCGAAGGCCACTGCATCAGCGCGGCCACTCTCAATCGCATCTTGCCCAGTAATCGTATTGTAATCACCGTTGGCGATATAAAAACCTTCCCACTGTGCAATTAAAGTCTTGAGAATATGAAAATCTTTATTGCTTACCTCAACGCCCGGGAAACGTTCAACAATGTGAACGTATGCCAATTTGTAATGATTCAAATTGTTAATAATAGCGGTGTAAGTTTTGAGTGGATCCGAGTCGCTCACATCATTAAATGTTCCCGTTGGGGACAGACGAATACCCACCTTACCGGGCTCTAAGACTTCTAATATAGCTTCGATAACTTGGTTAACGATTCGAATTCTGTTGCCTACTGAACCACCGTAATTATCTGTACGGTGATTGCTACTATCACAAATAAACTGGTTTAGAAGATAGCCATTAGCCGCATGGATTTCGACACCATCAAAGCCCGCCTTATCGGCGTTTATTGCTGCTGTTTTGTATTGTGTAATGAGTTCAGCAATATCATCTGTCGTCATTTCACGTGGTTCTGATACGTCTATCATTTTGCCTTGCGCAAAGGTTTGCGCTTCTGCACGTAGTGCTGAAGGCGCTAATGGTTTTTCATTTTCAGGTAATACAGATGTGTGACTAATCCGTCCTACATGCCATAGTTGCAAAAAGATTTTGCCACCTTTTTCATGAACGGCATCGGTGATTTCTTTCCACTTCTTTACTTGTTCATCTGAATAAATACCAGGGGTTTTAATGTAGCCCTTACCGAGTTTACTAATTTGTGTACCTTCAGCAATGATGAGACCAGCAGAAGCACGCTGTGAATAGTATTCGATCGCCAGATCATGTGGTATGTCAGTATCGTCATGTGCTCTATTTCGAGTTAACGGCGCCATTAAGACTCTGTTTTTTAACTCTACACTGCCCATCATGACGGGATTAAATAAACTACTCATATGCATCCTCCTGAGTTTGTGGAATACGGGATAAGTACGAAATCATTTCAATAAAAAAGTTCGGGCAAGGTTAACTTTTTATTCGTATTTTTCATGTGAAGGCTAATTAATAATCGCTTGTTTCAATAATTAAAAACGTCTTTCGTAAACGAACATTTAACCTATGTCATCGAATTAAATGCGTTACCTCTGCATGCTACTAGCGCTGACTTTTACATATCTTTACGAATCTAAAATAGGATTATTAAGTCATACAGCTATTAATAACGATGATGTCAGACGTCAAAACTAAGCGATTTTTTGTATTTCACAGTGACGACACAGTTAGCTTGTTAACCTTAGCTTACTGCAATGTCAAAGGAGTAAGACAATTTATGAGTAAGAACATGAGAAAAACAATGTGGGAAGCGATAAGCAATAGCCCATTTTTGATGATCAGTCTTAACCACACTCTGCAGCATAGTGAACCCATGACAGCTCAATTAGATAAAGATGCTGACAGTGAATTCTGGTTTTACACCACAAAAACCAATCGTATTGCCGAAGGTGGCCCAGCTAAAGCAAGCTTTATGAGTAAAGATCACAAAGTCTTTGCCTCAATCAGAGGGACGTTGGTACCAGAAACGGACAAAGCTATCATAGACAAATACTGGTCCAACATGGCTGCATCTTGGTATGACGAAGGTCGTGATGATCCGGCTTTGCTAATGATGCGATTTGAACTAGATGATGCCGAAGTATGGGTTTCCGACCCAAGTATCAAAGGGTTATATAAACTGTTTACCGATGGCAAAGTTGAACCTGAAATGATGGGTGAACACAAAAAGTTAGGCCTCTAACCTTGCATTATTTTCTTTAAACTCTATAGAGACTCAGAGCCCCAGCCATATTTTTCATGGCTGGGGCTTTTCTGATAAAACATCCTTTAAACACTAATCGTAGTAAACAAACGGCTCTTGCTTATGTTGAGGCAGGTCATGAATATACGATTTATCAGCAAACGCCGAACACTTTAGCTTTGATAGAACCTGCTTATCTTTCAAAACAAGAATACCTGCAAACTCAACCTTCTCCCTTAAGCCTGTGTCCTTATCTAACCATTCACCGTTAGTGATACCTGAATAAACTACATAATCATAACGACCATTTGGAAATCTTAATCGTCCCTCCCCGCCACCGCTGTATGCAGTAGAGCTAAAATGAACGGGTGCATTTAACGTCAACTCAACCGCGTCCGTTTTGCCAAAACGGTAAACCAGACTATCTTCATCAGCCACACACACTGAGACGGTTTTGGAACGAATATCACAGGAAAATGCTACCACTTCATCAGACTGACATAGGTTATTGGCATAGAGGTTAGAGCACAGCAAAAACAGGAGTAAAGCCGATGTCGTTTTAATAACTAACATAATTAACTTTGTAGATTAAATAATGAAATGGCCAAGGCCAGACTGAGTAAAGCGACAACAAGATTAACTAACATTCCCCAACGGGCTTTATAGCCTTTCGGTATCTCTTCCTCACTCAACTGTTTCAACACAGTGCCATATTGATATGACGAAATAAGTGCAGATAAGGCACCCAAGACAATGAAGGCAATACCGAGGATGAATGTCGGAGAAGCATAGTGTGGCATCTCATGACCCTGCATCACGGCCAATAACATCCCTGCTCGCTCAACAACAAAACCAAAGGCTATCAACGCTAAACTGGTTCTATTCCAGGCCAACAAGGTTCGCTCTGCAGCAAATAAAACTCTAGGGTCATTCAAATCAGACATACATCCCTACCTCATTCTTTGTTCAGAAATTCAACACGATCAAAGCTGTAACCTCAAGTTCGACGCGACCTCGTCAATCAATGATGTTGGCACCTCGTGTTCCGTTGCAAGCACCGCCCATTGTGAGACCTTTTCGATGATTTCATCCAAAACACGGTCTATGTAGTGTTTGGTGAATAATAAACTGACGCGTTCCAACGAATAAAAATCCTCTCGACTAAAGTTGTCTCGTTTACCATTCAAACTCATCCAGTGACTATTCACCCATTTACTACCCGGTTTGTAGCTATAGGCTAAATCATAAGCTGGTGCCAATGCCCAGCTTTTG
>DRHY01000058.1 GCA_011052985.1 Methylophaga thalassica | reverse complement strand
GTAAACACATCCTTGTCATAGCTCAAGGTGAAAGGTGTTTTTATAAATCTAACCAGTATGGCTTTACCCAATATAGCTTGGATAAGTGCGGCAAGTGCAAGTGCTGCTGATAGACTAATTTTTTCAGGTGTAATTAGTGATGCTTGGGAAAGAGACCAGAGAGTGGAACAAAATGCCGCCAGAAAAATACCTACTGCGACTTGGTATAATGGATATCGCATTAACAGCGCAATGGATAATCCCGCAGGAAAAGAAACCAGCGTCGCAGACGGCTCTATACCAGCAATTGAGAGACTCAACCACGAAAGTAACAAGTAAGCTACGTAGGTAAAAACGTTACGGTAGACAACCATAGTATTTACGGTTAGTTCTAAGATAACTTAATTCAACGTTGGAAAAAGTCATATAACTCCCTCTATCTATAAATGTATCGGTCATATTTAGAAAGTCATTAGTCCTTTAGAAACCATACTGCAGTTTATTAGCGCGAAGGTGGTTTGAAATATCACAATTTCACATACAAAACAGGGATAAGTGATTGTTTAGCGTGCTGAAGGAAAGAGAAAACAAAATTAGGATGGAAATCTCACGTTCAAACACTTAGAATGCTCAGTTCTATGGTGGCCTGCATCGGTCTCCTCGCGACGATATGTTGGTCAACCCGTCAGGCCCGGAAGGGAGCAGCGGAACCTTCGGATTCGGGCGCCGAGATTCGGCTGGTGTGGGTCACCACCCTAATTATTGTTAACCGGGTGTATAAACGACCAATGAGTTATCTGGTTCTTGCCCGCAAGTGGCGTCCCAAAGCATTCGCTCAAGTTGTTGGGCAGCAGCATGTATTGCGCGCCCTCATTAACGGTCTTGACCAAGACCGCCTCCATCACGCCTTTCTTTTCTCAGGTACTCGCGGTGTTGGCAAAACGACACTCGCTCGTATATTTGCTAAATCGTTAAATTGCGAACAAGGCGTCAGTTCCACACCATGTGGCGAGTGTCAAAGCTGTATCGAAGTGGATAGTGGACGTTTTGTTGACCTTATTGAAGTTGATGCCGCATCTCGAACTAAAGTAGATGACACCCGTGAATTACTTGATAATGTTCAATACGCACCAAGCCGCGGCCGGTATAAAGTCTATTTGATAGACGAAGTTCATATGCTTTCAACGAGTAGTTTCAATGCATTACTGAAAACACTTGAAGAACCCCCTCCTCACGTTAAATTCCTCTTCGCCACCACCGATCCACAGAAACTTCCTGTCACCATACTCTCACGCTGTCTGCAATTTAATTTGCGTCGCCTAGATATAACTCAAATTAAAGATCATCTAGCTTATATCCTTGGTGAAGAAGATCTGACGTTTGATACCGATGCTTTAGTGCAAATTGCACATGCAGCGGATGGAAGCATGCGTGATGCGTTGAGTTTACTTGATCAAGCTATTGCTTTTGGTGCAGGTAATGTCAGTAATGATGTTGTCTTTCAAATGCTAGGTAGCATCAGTCATGATGATGTCGCTGAGTTGTTAACACTGCTATTAGAACGTAATGCCGAAGGACTGTTAGCGAAATCAGCGGAATTCTCAGCGCTAGGTCGAGATTTCCTTGTCATTTTTAATGCCCTACTTAATGCTCTGCAAACGATAGCCACGTTACAAGCTATCCCAGACATGCAACTAGATGAGACAAAAGCCGAACAATTGAAGAGCTTGGCGATGCAATTTGATAGTGAAACAGTGCAACTGTTGTATCAAATTACACTTCATGGCAAACGCGATATGGCTTGGGCTTCAGCGCCAAAAAGTGGTTTTGATATGACACTTCTTCGAATGCTGAGCTTTCAACCTTGGCTACCGCTAGATGAGGCTGAGAGCAATTCGCCAAAAAAGCCTGACATTCTCCGACAACCGGCCGTATCAATACCGCCGGAAAAACATGATGTGAGGCAAGATCCTCAGCAACCTGATTCCAAAACAAACTCCCCTGTCAGCGAGTCCATCATTGCTGAGACTGTAAGCCAAGCTGAGAAAACGGCCTCATTTGAGCCCGTAAAAGCTGAGATACCTGCTGCTCCAAGTGAAGAAAGTGCTGTTGAAAACATTCTAGAGCCATCAACAAACCAAAGCACACCTAAAATAGCTACTGATAACATTGAAGAAGCTGACAGCACCCTCGTCAGTGTCGATTTATCACCAGCAAATTGGACTCAGATTATTTCTGAGTTAAAACTCTCGGCTTTGACTCGTCAACTAGCTGAAAATACAGCCTTATTGGAATGCCGAAATAACACTCTCAACCTGTCTCTTTCGGCTGACTTAGCTCATCTCGTAACGACTAAATCAAAAGAACGTTTGCTAGAGGCCTTACAAAAAAAACTCAGCCACGATGTTGATGTCATATTTACACATTCGTCGAATAAAGAGAGTCAGGGTGCTACCGTAGCTGTTGAACGGGCGGAACAAATAGCACTAAAACAACAACAAGCTATTGACTCTATAAATAATGACCCCACTATTGAGTTAATAAAAAGTGTCTTTGATGCACGCGTAATAGATAATTCAATTAAACCTATCGAATAAAGAGGATTAGCCATGAAAGGTGGAATGGGTAACTTAATGAAACAGGCCCAGCAAATGCAGGCCAACATTGAAAAAGCACAAAAAGAGCTTGCCAATATGGAAGTGGTAGGCCAAGCAGGTGGTGGCATGGTAAAAATCACCATGACCGGTAAGCATGATGTGAAACGTGTAGAAATTGAGGATGCATTATTTAGTGACGATAAGGACATGCTTGAAGACTTGATTGCTGCTGCAGTGAATGATGCTAATCGTCAAGTAGAAAAAACAAGCCAGGAAAGAATGGCTGGTATGATGCCACCCGGCATGCAAATGCCGTTTTAGTCATGGCGAAACTAGGTCCAAGCATCGATGAATTGATCAGCGCCCTGCGCTGCTTACCGGGCGTGGGGCCTAAATCAGCCCAACGAATGACATTTCATTTACTTGAAAGAAATAGAGAAGGTGCAGAAAGAATTGCTAATGCACTCAAACAATCCTTAGATAGAGTCAAACACTGCAAACGTTGCAGAATATTGTCTGAAACTGATGTATGTAGTCGCTGTCAGGATGAACGAAGACAGCAAGATGTCTTGTGTATCGTTGAAATGCCTAGTGATGTCCTCGCTATTGAACAAGCCACTCAGTACCAAGGCCAATATTTTGTTTTGTCAGGACATCTTTCTCCACTCGATGGAATTGGTCCAGAGGCACTGGGCATTCCAAAACTCACCGAATGGTTAGATACCAATGTTATCAAAGAAGTCATTTTGGCAACCAACCCGACGGTTGAAGGCGAGGCGACATCACACTTTATCAGTGAAATTGCACGAGCACGAGCCATTAAAGTCACCCGACTTGCACATGGCATTCCACTTGGTGGAGAATTAGAATTTATTGACAGCAGTACACTTTCTCACGCATTCTCAGGAAGAGAATCATTATAAGCTGAAGTAATTTGGGACTATTATATGGCGCAAGATCCGGCAAGCTTTGAGCAGCTAAAATCATTCACTGGATTGATCCACCGTCAGCCCATGTTCAGCAAACAAAGTATGGAAGTGGAGCGTTACCATTTAAGCTTTTTGAACCTAAATGGTGAACTGTTAGATAATGATAGTGAAGTACCGAGTTTTATTTGTGACTTACCCGATATTGTTACCACTCTGAATCACCAGCCATCGGCACTGCTCTCAATGCCTGACTCGTGGCAGGAGGCCCTGATAAGCTCTAGTGGACTAACACCCTACCTATCTCTTGAAAGCTACCACGCTCCTCTTCACACCCAATATCAACAGCAATTAGCTAGCCGTCCATTCCAACTCAATCAAACAATGGATACAAAAACGATTTTACTCGATCTGGCCAGAATTAATATCGACGAACTTTCTGAGCAGCAATTACAAGATTGGTTGATGCAGCATCATATGATTTGTGCAATGAACGTTAATAATGCACAGCTATACCATCAGTGTAAAAATTTATCGCTTACTCTACTTCAAGGTGATTTCTACACTCAACCAGATCCAGATGAGCATCAACAAATCAGCCCTGCGACACAAACCTTAATGAATATTTTGGTCATGCTTCAAGATCCAGATATTGAAGCAGATGATTTAGCTCAAGCTATCAATAAAGACATCAGTTTGAGTTATAAACTACTCAAGCTCATTAACTCAGCATTTTTTGGCTTGCCCAAACAAGTAGAAACAACCTCACAAGCGGTTGTGATGCTAGGATTTAAGAAAATAAAAATTTGGGCTAGTCTTTTATGCCTATCTGACATGGATGATAAGCCAAACGAAGTTAGAATCGCTGCAATGACACGAGCTCGAATGTGTGAATTGCTTGCTAAATATTACAAGGGTCAGTCAGAGCTATTTTTTACAGTTGGTTTGTTCTCAGCACTTGATGCGCTTCTCGACAAACCTATTGAAAAGATCGTCAATGAACTACCTTTAAGCAATGAGGTTAAATCAGCCTTAGTCAGTTTTGATGGGACAGCTGGCAGTGCTCTAAAAGATACCTTAAATTATGAGCATGGTGATTGGTTGAAAGTGTCTGACTCCCCTATTCCCAAACAAATTTTAAGTCGGCTCTATTTGGAATCTATTCAGTGGTCTAAGCAACTTGATTCACAGCTTCATCATTAAAAATGGGCATTGTTTGGTTAAATGACGAGAACAAAAGTCAATTCCCTGATGTGAGTCTAGCCACTGCGCAGGGTCTACTTGCTGCTGGCGGAGACTTATCAGCTCAAAGATTATTACATGCTTATCGGCGTGGTATTTTCCCCTGGTTCAATAAACATGACCCAATATTATGGTGGTGCCCTGACCCAAGAATGGTTTTATACACGGACAATGTGAAAGTCAGTAAAAGTTTAAAAAAAACACTGCGCAAAAATCAGTTTAAAGTGACCCTAGACACATCATTTGAACAAGTTATGTTGGCATGTTCAGCACCGAGATCGGATGGTATGGATGCTGAGCATGCAACATGGATCCATGACAATATGATTAAAGCCTATACCGAACTTTATCAACAAGGCCATGCTCACAGCGTTGAGTGCTGGCAAAACGATGTGCTGGTAGGTGGGTTATACGGTGTCGCTATTGGCCATATGTTTTTCGGTGAGTCTATGTTTAGTAAGGTAAGTGATAGTTCAAAAGTAGCTTTAGTCTGCTTATGCCAACAATTAGAACGCTGGAATATTTCGATGATTGATTGTCAAATCTATTCAGATCATCTCGCTAGCCTAGGCGCTGAGGAGATTCCTAGAGCTTGGTTCATTGAGCATCTAGAAACCTCGTGTAATGAAACACTATTGCCACAAAAATGGCAGTTGGATCTCGATTTACCTAACACATTATGAGTTTGAATTTTTACCAAGATCACCCACATGCTTGTTCCTATATCGAGGGCAGAAAAGCACGTAATCTTTACCCTGATCCAAATCAACCGGCGAGCAAACAACTCTACAGTCAGTTAATCCAGCATGGTTTCCGTCGGAGTGGCGATCATATTTACCGGCCGTTCTGCCAACATTGCGAAGCCTGTGTACCCGTTAGAATTGATGTTAATAAGTTCGAGGCAACGAGAAGTCAACGCCGCTGCCTCAAACGCAATCAGGATGTTAGTCTCAAATTGACTCCTGCTGAATATTGCGCCGAACATTTTGCTCTTTATCAGCGTTATCTAGCTGGAAGACATCAAGGGGGCGGAATGGATGATCCTACCCCGTCAAGCTATACCAACTTTCTCACCAGCAGCTGGAGTGATAGCGCATTTATCGAATTTCGTATCGAAAATAGATTGATTGGCGTGGCTGTAACAGACTTTGTTATTAACGGTGCATCGGCTTTTTACACGTTTTTTGATCCTGAACTCGACAAAAGGAGTTTAGGTACTTTTGCCATTCTGAAACAGATAGAACTAGCTAAGAACAACGGTCTATCTTGGCTCTACCTTGGCTATTGGATAGAAGAAAGTCAAAAGATGCGGTACAAAACAAACTTTAGCGCGTTAGAAGGTTATTACACATCTTGGCGACCAATAGATAAAAAACTTTGAATAATCAGTGATTTTACGGCAAAATAGTTCTTTTTTACTTAAGATTAAATAAGCGTTTATGGCAAAAGAAGAACATATTGAGTTTGAAGGCACTGTAATTGATACCATGCCGAATACTACATTTCGTGTTGAATTAGAAAATGGTCACGTAGTAACTGCCCATATCTCTGGAAAGATGCGTAAAAACTACATCCGTATTCTTACGGGTGATAAGGTCACTGTCCAGCTAACACCCTACGACTTAAGCAAAGGCCGCATCGTCTACCGCGCACGCTAAGTTGTCAGTGCCATGATTCTCTATGGCACCTATCCATCAGAATAAACGCTAACCATGATTTCATCTATGTCGATATGACTAGATGAAATCAGGACGTCTGTGCCTAGCAAAAATTTGTTTAAGACCGATAATAGCCATTACCACAAAAGCAACCAGCGTCCACCCGGGGATACTCAATCCCAAAAATGTCCATAACACATCCGCACATTCACCCGAGCCCCTCATCACCATATCTATCGCTTGGCTCAATGGGAAATTCTCTAAAATAAAGTTAAGTCCTGGGCCACAGCTAGGCACCTGATCAGCAGGCAATTGCTGAATCCAAACATGCCTCGCTGAGATCATGGCGCCGATGCTCGCTGAGAGCATTACAAAGAAGCCATACACTCTGCGGCCAGTAGTAACAGGATTTTGCAAAGCACCAAGCAAAAATAATACGCCCGTAACAAGTACCATAAGACGCTGCAAAATACATAAGGGACACGGCTCTAGCTGCTCTATGAACTGAAAATAGCCTGCAATAGCTAGCATAGTTAAACAGACTAGAAACCCTAGCCAAAACACACTACGAAATGAATTCAAAATGGTCCCCTTGGTTAATTTATCTGTGTTAACTTAACCTAAAAACAAAAATGATAAAAGGAGAATTACAGATGAGCGAGAAAGATTTTGAAACAAAACTAAATGAAGCCTACGACAAGATGATGGAACGCGTTCAGCAGTTGTTTGATGATGCTGAGCAACAGGCCTTACCAACACTGCAACGAAATCTTGATAAAGCAAAAAAACAAGCGGTAGAGCTGAAAGAACTTACTCATGATGAAGCTGAAAAAATAGCGCTATATATCGAGCGTGATTTACATGATGCAGCAGATTACATCGAATCATCAGGTAAAACAGTGTCAGAATGGTTAGCTTTTGACTTTGAGCAAGTTGAAAACCGCTTATTGGAGCTGTTTGCAAGTGTCGCGGACAAAACACGCTTGGAGCTGCAGCAAATAACGCAGATGGCAAAGACGGCGCAGCAGTATCACACTGGTGAAGTGGCTGGCATTGGGACTCTGGTCTGTGATGCTTGTGGTTGTGAACTTAACTTTACGAAAACCAGCCGTATTCCTCCTTGTCCAAAATGTCACAAAACAACATTTAGCAGAAAAAAGGCCAGTTAACCCTCTGAGTCCCAGTACCAAGCCCCCTTACTTACCAGATAAGATAAAGCAGATATCGCCGCCATATTAGTCTGTAATTTTTGCCAATCTTGATTCGTAAGGGAGGTGTATCCTGTTATTGATGGAAGGCATTCAGTAATAGACTTTTCTATTTGGTTGTGTTCCCCGGCGACAAATATCAACACATCCTCCCCCAAACTCGCCCAAGCGACTCTGATATATTGATTCCGCTTGAGAATCATTCCAGCATCAAATTGAGAGGTAAAATCGACCTCGTCTTTATCCTCATTCATCAGCTCATCGGCTAACCATTCAAGCGAAGGTTTTGTCTCTGTGAGTAAGCGCCCTATAGCAGAGGTTAACCATTCATCTGATTGAGAAATACAATCGATCATGGTTTGTCTAAACCTTAATAAGGACGCCTGGTCGATTTCATTGTCATGTATTGGTATTTGCAGATCTCTATCTTCATACCGCTGTTGCCCAAACGAATCTTGCTCACTGGCAATATGCAGAAGCGAATCTAACAGTTCAGTTTGTGTTGGCGCTCTGAAACCAATCGAAAATGTCATGCAAGCATCTAATGCAATACCGTGATGAGCTATATGAGGCGGTAAATAAAGCATATCTCCCGGTTCGAGGTCCCAGCTTTCTTCAGGCTCAAAGTCAACCAAAATCTTGAGGGCTAATCCGTCTATCAATTCAGGGTTCTGAATCGGCTCTTTGCCAACTTGCCAGCGCCGAGTCCCTTTTGCCTGCAACAGAAATACATCATAACCATCAGTATGAGGACCGACACTGCCACCTTCAGGGGCATAACTGATCATTAAGTCATCTTTTCGCCACTCAGGGATGAAATTAAATTGCCGGGTTATTGCCGCTAGTTCAGGAACATGTTTATCCATATCCTGAACTAATAAAGTCCAGTTTTTTTCAGGTAATCTAGCAAAATCATCTTCAGTAAATGGCCCATGTTGGCAACGCCATGGGCCGCTGTCGCTATCCTCTTCGATGAGTCTCGATTCAATGTCTTCATGACACGCAAGCCCAGCTAATTCTTCTGGTGAAATAATGGGATCCAATCCGGGGAAGGCCTGACGAATGAGTAATGGCTTTTTTTGCCAGTATTCATCTAAAAACTGCTGATAGCTAAGTTGCGTCGTAAAAAAGGCGGTCATAACTGTCCTGCATGGAACATAAGACGAGAAAAGTGTCCTTTGTCTGTTGTCTGAACCTCAATTCGACTCAGAGAAGCAAATGGCACATCTATCTGGAATAAGGCCGTGAGCGGCATAGAAAGTACATGCACTAGGATAATTCTTATCACTCCAGCATGTGTGATGACTAAACTATGTTCACCTTGATGCTGAACAAGCACTTGTTGCCATGCACTCAAGCAACGCTGCTGAAATGCTTCTAGTGACTCAGCTAAGGGTGGCGTGTTATTAAGCGGATCATCGTAAAAAGCAAAAAAACCCGCTTTATCATTGGCTTCTATCTGTTCGGCCGTTAATCCCTGCCATTGACCAAAATGAATCTCTTGTAGATCTTTTTGATGGTGCACATCAATATTACATTCTTGCCTGATATGGTCTGCAAATGCAGCACAGCGCTTTAATGGTGAAGTAAGAATCGTCTGCCAGGGCGGCTTGTCTACCAAATGACGTTGCATTTGCTGCCAGCCAAGCAGCGTCAGTTCATCATCTTGCTGGCCTCTGTATACATTTCCACCTTGCGGTTCACCGTGTCGTAAAAAATCGACTACCGTTTTTCTCATATCAATCGGCAATTTCCACTTTGAAAACGACATTATGGAGATCGGTAATCCTAATTTTCTGCCCTGCATTGCAGTCTGGACCTTCGACTTTCCAGCTTGAGTCATCCAGCTTTATCTTACCTACGCCATCAACGATCGGGGTCTGAAGTGTAACGACTCGCCCAATATACTGTTCACCCCGTCGATTAAGATTGGGCTGATCGCTAGTCAGTGGATGCTCTTTATAATACTGCCGCCAGGCAAAAATACTAATGATAGATAAAACAGAAAAGAAGAGGAGTTGATATTGCCAACTAAGTTCAGGAAATACCCATAAAACCAAACCGGTAATGAAGGAGGCAATCCCCATCCACAAAGCAAAAAAGGTTGGTAGCAACATTTCAATAATGACTAATGCCACACCCAATATCCACCAATGCCAGAAATCAATCACAAAAGGCATGTTTAGCTTCCTTTCTTAGTAAATGCTTCTTTCGCTAATTCAGTAATCCCAGCTATCGAGCCAATCACATTACTAGCCTCTAATGGCATCATAATGACTTTATGATTTTCAGCTGAGGCCATGTCTTTCAATGCTTCGACATATTTTTGAGCGACGAAATAATTTAT
>DRHY01000057.1 GCA_011052985.1 Methylophaga thalassica | reverse complement strand
TTTGGAAGGGGAGAAAACTAATCCCAGTCGTAGACTAAATTCATCTGATATGTGGTGTCTGTAGATTCGGCATCCTCAGATGGCTGACTATTGTATTTACTGCGTAAGCCGGCGCGAAGTTTCCAATCTTCTTTTTCCGTAATCGGCATTTCACCACCAAAATTCGTCACCACAAGGTAATTTTCTGATGGGCTGTCGAATGATGGGTAATAGGTTAAATCATGGAATAGGCTGAGTTTACTGTTTAGCTTGTATTTGACGTCATAACCTAGAACACCAGTAGGGTCTTTTTCAGTAGTGCCATCAGTATAACTTTCAAAACGATAACCCAAACCAGCAAAGCCTTTAAATTTCAGGGCATCTTCACGAATGAAAAAACGACCTAAACTCGCTGTTGTAATGGCACGTAAATCTAGATTTTCAAACTTATCAATCTCAAAGTCAGCCGCACCACGAGCGAACCACGTTTCATTGATATCACGCTCTAATGAAACGCCTGCTAATTTTTGATTAACGGTTTGCGCACCATCTTCTTTTTGGAAGTTAATTTCTAGATAAAGATCCATTCGCTCTGAATCAGTCTCGCGGTGTAACTCACCACGTCCATTAGCACCAAACCGATCAGTGTTGCCAGAAGCACCCGCTAAACCAAAGGCTAAGCTACCACTCCATGGATCTCGCAAGCGGTCACGTTCGTCTCTGATGGCAGCAATTGCCTGATCATAAGACGATTTAAGATCCGCTACTTCTTTTTCGTTATTTGATTTGATGTCAGCAATTTCTTGTTTGTATTCTTCTTGTACCGCGAGCACTTGAGGCTTAGCTGCATCGGTAGCCCAGACACTTTTAATATTGGCAGGGTCTACTTTTACCGTTCCAAATGCTGTGTCTTTGAGCTGTGTTTGACCCGAAGAATCAACGCTCAGCTGCCCGACAATACGGTCACGGCTATTGAGTTCAATCAGATATTTTTTATCAGTAGTGAGTTGCTTAACGCGACTGTAATCAATGGTTACTTCACTGGCAAAGGCGGTATCAATGATCAGTTGGCCATTTGCGACTTCTTTTACGGTACCTTTCAATAAACTTCCGTCATCAAGAATAACTTGATCGGCTAGAGCGAAGTGTGTGAAGGTGCTTGAAATTAATACAAAAATAGTCCTCAAGCTAGGCTTGCGCATAGGAACTCCGGTGTTTGTTTTTGGATTGGTTGTGCGCCACCAAAATAACATAGTCTTGGTTTTAGATAAAATCAGGACGATGATTTAGCTTGCTGATTTGTCGAAAAGAGTCACAACAAGGAAGTGGCTTTTTTATTAAAATAGCATCATCACACTTTTCCACGGATGGAATATGACAATAGCTAAAGTATACAGCCGAGCAGTGACTGGCATCAACGCACAGGTCGTTACTATTGAGGTGCATTTATCGAATGGCTTACCCAGTCTATCGATTGTTGGAATGCCTGAAACGACGGTGAAAGAAAGCAAGGACAGGGTGCGCTCTGCCATACTTAATTCTCAGTTTAGTTTTCCCCAGCAACGTATCACTATTAACTTAGCTCCAGCTGACTTACCTAAAGAAGGGGGGCGGTTTGATTTACCCATTGCATTAGGGATTTTGGCTGCCTCGGGACAAGTGCCAATACAGTCACTGAGTGATAAAGAATTCATTGGTGAATTGGGTCTAGCAGGAGAGTGCCGTGCCGTCAGAGGCGTTTTACCAACGGCATTAGCCTGTGCAGAAGATAATAGGTCATTGGTATTACCAGAGGTAAATGCGAGTGAGGCTGGATTAATACATCAGTGTCAAAGTTATGCGGCGGATAGTCTATTACAGGTATGTGCACATTTGCATGGCCAGCAACGATTGCCACTGAACGAAACGGTTACAGCAGGAACAACGCAACACTACCCTGATTTGGTCGATGTTCGTGGGCAAGCACATGCGCGTCGCGCATTAGAAATTGCTGCTGCGGGTCATCATAGTATTCTGTTTTGCGGGCCACCGGGCACGGGTAAAACGCTTTTAGCAAGTAGACTGCCAGGCATTTTATCTGAAATGACAGAAAGTGAGGCCGTAGAGACCGCTGCTGTCCATTCTATTGCGTCGAAAGGGTTTGATGTTACTAGTTGGCGTCAGCGTCCTTTTCGTTCACCACATCACACTGCATCAGCCGTGGCGATGGTTGGCGGGGGAAGCCAGCCTCGGCCAGGTGAAATTTCATTGGCCCATAATGGCGTATTATTCTTAGACGAGTTACCTGAGTTTGATCGACGTGTTTTAGAAGTTCTGCGTGAACCGATAGAATCTGGCAAAATATCAGTGTCTCGAGCGGCTCAGCAGGCTGAGTTTCCAGCTCGGTTTCAATTAGTCGCTGCGATGAATCCCTGTCCATGTGGTTACTTAGGTCAATCTCGTTGTCGTTGTACCGAAGACCAAGTTCGGCGATATAGAGCCAAAGTATCAGGGCCATTATTAGATCGTATCGATATGCTGGTAGAAGTACCTGCTGTAGAAAAAGCATTGCTAAGGAATCAAGCCGCAGACAATACTGCGGAGCAGTCTGCTGACGTCAAGCGCCGAGTTACTATGGCGCAAAAAATTCAGATGAGCAGGCAAGGTAAAACAAACAATATGCTGTTACAGCAACAAATAGAACAGTTCTGTCAGATTAGTGATAATGATTTTGAACTCATTGATAAAGCCATATCACGGCTTGGTTTATCAGCTAGGGCATATCATCGGATTTTAAAAGTGGCGAGAACGATTGCTGATATTGCTGGCAGCGACAAGATAATAACAGCCCATGTGACCGAAGCAATATCGTATAGACGGCTTGCTATTGGTCATTAAAATGGAAACAGCATAGTATTTAATAATTCCCTGAAGAGGGAAACAGATATGTATTCAATTCGAGTAATGAGAGCGGAAATGAGTAATAAAAAGAATGATGACATGATTGTCGAAATGACGCCTCTAGAAAAAATTGAATCACTCTACAATGAACTAGTTGATTGGTATGGTCAGGCGGATCAAAAAGAAATTCGTGTTGCGGCTAAATTGATGATGGTATCGTTGGATAAATTTGCTGCCTATAAGCCACACAGTTGGCATGATTTAGTGATGGAATATGTAGATATTTTGAGGACTGACCCTGAGCGCTTTCAAAAAATCATTGAATCAAATCGTGGTGAATTGAAAGAGAGAAAGTCATCTAAGTATCTGCATTAAACTAGATTTTTTATTAGATAGCGTCTGTCTTTTTGTTCACTTTTTAGCAGCTTGGCAAACTTTCGGGTTTGCTTAGGTAAATAAAGAAACTCATCTAACGTTTTTTTCCGACGTTTTTTAATGAGTTCAGCGGGCTCAAAAAAATGTTTAGCATTCTCATAAGATAAAACAAACGGACAGTGACCTGATTTGGCTAAAAGATAGCTCATGATGAGCGAACCTGTTCGATGATTACCTTCCAGAAACAATTGTGGCTGACTCAGGATGTGGGTGAATATGCCAGCCGTTTGCATCCAGACATTACTGTTTTTATGGAATTCAAGCCATTCCATTAGTTGGCCGATACCACCGTGTTTAGCTTTGTAAAAATGGGCTTTAGTCGCTTCAAATTGATAGGCTTGTTCTTCTTTGCTGATATCAGCATGTTGATAAAGAACAATCTGATTTAATTCTAATAAACATTCAGAACTGCCTATTTCAAAGAGTTTCGTCCCATTTTTTAGATAACTGTCTATTTTCTTGTAGCCAGCCACTAAATTTTCTATTACTTCATCGGAAGGGGCTGTCCGTTTTACCGTGAGTGAAGCATTGATATGCTTGAAATTTCCCTGAGTATCTTTCAGGCACGATCTGATGGCGTCAATATTAAGTCTAGCGATATTGCCCATCAAATCGAACCGTAGATATGTATTTGTTAGAAGTAAGAGAGCTTTAGTTTAGTGGGTATCAACATTAAGATGAATACAGACTAACTAAACTCACCTCTAACGTATTGTTGAGTCAATTCTTGTTGAGGATCTTCAAACACTTTTTTAGTGTCATCCATTTCAACTAAATAACCCGTGCGACCACCTTGTGAAATGTCTACACCTAAGAAGGCTGTGACATCAGCTACACGAGTGGCTTGCTGCATATTATGAGTAACAAGCGCTACACTGTAATGTTGTTTAAGCTCAATCATCAATTCTTCTACTTGACGAGTTGCGATTGGATCAAGCGCTGAACAAGGTTCATCCATCAATAAAACATCAGGCTCTGTGGCAATAGCACGTGCGATACAAAGACGTTGTTGCTGACCACCAGATAATGACAAACCACTGTTTTTCAGTTTGTCTTTCACGTCATCCCAGATAGCCGCTCTTTTAAGTGCTTGCACAACCATTTCTTCTTCATCACCTTGGAAGCGATTTAAACGCAGACCAAAAGCGACATTGTCGTAAATGCTCATTGAAAATGGGTTAGGTAGCTGAAACACCATACCGATGTAGCGTCTAACGACAACAGGATCGATTTTTTTGTTGTAAATATCGTTGTTATGGTAGTGAATGCTGCCATCAAAGCGAAACGATTCAATCAAATCATTCATTCGGTTCATACTGCGTAATACGGTACTTTTACCACAACCAGATGGACCGATAAATCCGGTGACCTTGTTTTTTTCAATTGGAATGTGGGTGTCACGAACGGCTCTGAAATCACCGTAGTAAATATTTTTTACTTGGCAATCAAGAACAACAGGGCCCTTAGGTTGGTAGGCTTTGGCGATGAATTCACCCATATCGGATTTCGTAGTCATAAAAGTAACCTCAATTAATCTCTAAATTTAGAACGTCCGACAACGCGGGCAAGTATGTTGAAGAAAAGTACTAAGAACACAAGTACCAAAGAAGCTGACCAAGCTAACTCAATTTGATTCTCAAAAGGCATACCCGAGAAATTATAAATCAAGATGGATAAAGAAGCTGTAGGTTCTGCTAATTCGGACATGTAATAGTTGCTAAATAGGGCGGTGAAAAGTAGTGGTGCAGATTCACCAGCAGCGCCTGCAACCGCTAAAATAACGCCCGTAAGGATGCCTGGTAGTGCTGTCGGTAAGACGATTTTAAATATCACCTGCGTCTTGGTGCAGCCCATGCCATAAGCCGCGTCTTTCATTTTTTGCGGGACTTGTCTCATGGCTTCTTCAGCAGCAAGCGTGACGGTCGGTAACATTAAAACCGCTAGTGCAACACCACCTGCCCAAGCCGAGTATGTGCCGGTGGTAATAACAATGACGGCATAAACAAATACACCGGCCAATATTGAAGGAAAGCCTGTTAATACTTTGGATAAAAATCGTGAAATAGTCGCGACTTTGCTGGACGGCTCAAGTATTGATAGATATAACGCTGCAAAAATGCCGATAGGGATACTAATGGCTGAAGCAATAGCCACCATGATCAGGGTACCTAGGATGGCATTACCAAACCCACCGCCGGTTTCAAAGCCCGCTGGTGGAATGGCCGTAACAGCCTCTAAGTCGAGACGCGAACCACCTTCTACTATCAGCATAAAAATGACTGAAAATAGGGGGACACTGGCAAGAATACCAATTACCCAAACAAATACCGTAAGGAAACTGTTTTTCAGTGCTCTGAATTCAAAAACATTTTTATCCAAAGCCGGCAAATCAAGCTTTGGAGGCAAAATTTCAGGAGTATCGTCGTTCACTTTTTACCCTCAAATTTACGCATTGTGTATTGCTGAACGGCTAAGCCAGCTACATTCACAATAAAGGTGATTGCCAGTAGCACTAAAGCGGCATACATAAGTGCTTGAATTTCTAGCTGTCCTGCTTCAGGGAAAGTAGAGGCAAGTAATGATGCTAGCGTGTTGGCTGGCGCGAATAGAGAAATGCTGATTTCATTGACATTACCGATCAGCATGGCGAGAGCCATCGTTTCACCTAAGGCACGTCCAAAACCGAGAACAAGCCCAGCTAGAATGCCTGAGGAGGCGGTTGGTAACATGACTTTTAAGATGACTTCCCATTTAGTCGCACCCATACCGTAAGCTGCTTCTTTAACACGGTAGGGAATACGTCTGAATGCATCAGCAGAGATGGCTGCTACCGTGGGAAGAATCATAATAGCTAATACTAAAGCGGCTGGAGCAAGACCCGGACCACTTAATTCTGTGCCAAATAATGGGAACCAGCCCATGGTTTCATGTAGCCAATCTGCCACTGGTCTTAATAGAGGAATAAGCACATAAATACCCCAGAGACCATATACAACAGAAGGGATAGCGGCTAACAATTCAATAATGGTTCTAAAGGTTAATTCTAATTTTGCATGGACAAAGCTTTGCGTCAGGAAAATAGCAATGCCTATGCCGAAAAATCCACCAATAAATAAAGCAATAAGTGAGCTGTATACCGTGCCCCAGATTTCAGGAAGCACACTGAAAATACCTTGATTCGTATCCCACGTGGTGCCTGTAATGAAACCGAGACCATGTTTTTCCATGGCAGGGTAAGCTTGAATGCCAAGCTCTATAACGATATATGCCACAAGTATGATGATTGACAGGGCACAGAAATAGGCGAAAAACCGAAACAGAGAATCCTTCAGATAGTCTGCTGATGACGGTGGTGCTGAAAGTGTTCTACTACTACTGGACTCTTTGAAAGGATCGTAGACCATGTAATTTCCTGTCAATATTGAATTCGTTGAGAATCAAAGAAAAGCCACAAGTGTCCTCGGACACTTGCAGCCTGACTTTGTTCTTGAATGATTAAAAGGTAATTATTTAATCATTTTTGCTGCGTTACGTACTTTCTCGACAACGTTTTCTGGAAGTGGGATATAACCCATTGACTCAGAAGACTCTTGACCTGTTGTAACCATGTATTCAATCAGGTCACGCATTGCTTTTGCTTTATCATCTTCTTGGTCTTTGTAGACTAATAACCAAGTGAATGTAGCGATTGGGTAAGCATCTGCACCTGATGGATCAGTTGCCCATCCACGTAAATCAGGAACATCACTACCAGGTAGGTTTGTTTCTGGGAAAGGTGTAGTTGCTAATGCTGCTGCACCACTTTCACTGCCTGCCGCTACGAATTCACCTTTTTGGTTTTGCAATAGTGCTGTAGGCATTTTAGTCAATTTAGCAAAGCCGTACTCGATGTAACCAATTGCGCCAGGTGTTTGTTTGATAGTTGCTGTAACACCATCATTTTTTGGTGCTTTAACGATAGTACCTGCACTTGGCCAGTTTGGTGATTTAGCACCACCAACACTTGTTTTGAACTCTTCGTTAATAGCAGACAAGTGATTAGTGAATACATAGCTTGTGCCGCTAGAGTCAGAGCGAACTACAACAGTGATTTTTTCGTCTGGAAGTGAAACTCCTGGATTAGCTGCGGCAATTTTAGGGTCATTCCATTTAGTGATTTTGCCCATAAAGATTTCTGGGTAAACATCACGAGGAAGTTTAAGCTCTTTCACGCCGTCTAGGTTGTAAGAAAGAACCACTTCGCCGGCTGTCATTGGCAACAAGATAGTGCCTTTTTTAACTTGTTCAATTTCGCTGTCTTTCATCGCAGCATCACTGGCTGCAAAATCAACAGTTTCGTTGATAAAGTCTTGGATACCAGCACCACTACCTTTTGATTGGTAGTCAACACGAACACCGTCATTCATTTTGCTATAGTCTTTAAACCACTTGTTATAAATAGGTGCTGGAAAGCTGGCACCTGAGCCGTTTAATTTTAGTTCTGCATGAACTGCAGTTGATGCCATTGCACCAATCAAAGCACTAATCAAAAGTGCAGACTTCGTGTTCTTTGCCAATAGTTTCATTTAAAACTCCAGGTTGATGATTTAGATGCAGACCGAACATGTCTGTAAAAACCCATACTCTAGAAGAAAGATATTAAAGATTTATGACAGCAATTGATTTTGTTATTTGAAATAACTGAATGATGGTTTTCTTTGCCTAAAAAGAATATGAAAACAATTGCTTAAGTGTTTCTGTGTGGTTTTGGTGTTAGTGAAGATAAGTCAGACTTTTGTTAATTTCAATACGATTTCCCGCCCATATTTTTTCATTATTAACTTATATGTTTCAGGGTTAGGATATGTTTTGTCACCATCGATTATCTGTAGGTCATACTATGCGACATAGACGATGATTTATAACTTGATTAGCTACTTCATATGTCGATTTCTGATGAGCGTTGGCAGCCATATCATGGTAAAGTTTGCCACCCAGTGTGGGGACAAATAACGCTCAACCGTTAGGTTTAAATGCTATGTTACTAGCTGTTTCATATAGAGTTTATCCATAAAGTCAACTAAGTGCCCCCGATGAATAATTGCGATTTTTGTCGCGCGATATTGCAGGAAAATTGACGGGTTAAAGCTCATCGATGAGCCACAGCATTAACCTCTAAATTACTCATTAATAAACGTCAGAGAAGTTAAATTTGAATGATCTAAACCCGCAGCAGCAAGATGCTGTGCGACATATCGACGGACCATTATTAGTGCTGGCTGGGGCGGGCAGTGGTAAGACACGTGTCATTACCCGGAAAATTGCTTACCTTATTGAGCAATGTGGCATCTCTGCAAAGAATATTGCAGCAGTTACTTTTACCAATAAAGCCGCTAGAGAGATGAAAACCCGTGTTTCTGAGTTGATGGCGAGTCGTCAAAATTCAGCGGGTGCACGCGGATTGATGGTATCTACATTTCATACGCTTGGTCTTAATATTCTGCGAAGAGAATATAAGTCGCTTGGGTATAGAAGTGGTTTTTCTATTTTTGATGCACAAGACAGTTTGGCTGTACTTCGTGATCTGATGGGACGAGACTTTGCTGCTGATAGTGAACATGCTGAAAAAGTGCAGTGGCAAATTTCAGAGTGGAAAAATCAGCTTATTTTGCCAGAGCAAGCCATGCAGTTGGCTACCCAAGAAACTGAGTTGTATGCAGCAAAAGTCTATCCGCGCTATGTGGAAGCACTGCAAGCCTATAATGCTGTTGATTTTGATGATTTGATTTTGAAACCCGTAGTGCTGTTCCGTGAGCATAATGATGTATTAAAAAAATGGCAGGCTCGTATCCATTATTTACTCGTCGATGAGTATCAAGACACCAATGGCTGTCAATATGAGCTGGTAAAACAATTGGTCGGTATTCGAGAGGCTCTGACAGTCGTAGGCGATGATGACCAATCGGTCTATTCGTGGCGGGGTGCAAGACCTGAAAATCTTGCTCAACTACAAACTGACTATCCTCGACTTAAGCTTATTAAACTCGAGCAAAACTATCGTTCAATGAGTCGAATTTTGCGAGTGGCGAATACCTTAATTCGCAATAACCCTCACGTGTTTGAGAAACAACTGTGGAGTGCGATGGGCGAGGGTGACCCTATACGTGTGATTGGTTGCCGTGATGATGATCACGAGTCTGAAAAAGTGGTGTCGGAACTGCTTTATCACAAGCTAAAACATCAGGCCAGTTTTAAAGATTATGCGATTTTATACCGTAGTAATCATCAATCACGACCGATTGAACGAGTACTCAGAGAACATAATGTGCCGTACTTTCTAACTGGAGGCACATCGTTTTTCTCTCGGATTGAAGTCAAAGACATTATGGCTTATCTGCGTTTACTTGCTAACCAAGATGATGATAATGCTTTCTTACGGGTTATTAACACGCCACGTCGTGGTATTGGGTCTAGTACGCTACAAACGCTAGGTAATTATGCGACTGAGCGTAAAACGAGTATGTTTGGAGCCTGTTATGAGCTGGGCTTAGCCGAAAAATTACCTGAAAAAGCGATTGTTAATTTGTCGCATTTTTCTAATTGGTTAGTTGATATCGCTGATCGAGCAAAGCGCGGTGATTTGATGTCGGCGATTCGCGATATGGTCGAAGAGATTGAGTATCGTGGCTGGTTAGAGGAGACCAGTGGTGATCCAAACAAAGCAGAACGACGAATGGATAATGTTCTTGAGCTCCTGAGTTGGATTGAACGCATTATTGAAAATGATACGGAAGAGAAAAGTATCGGTGATATAGCGGCACGATTAACCTTGATGGATATTCTCGATCGTCAGGCAGATGAGAATCAGGCTGATGCTGTGCATTTAATGACATTGCATGCCGCTAAGGGACTAGAGTTTCCCCATGTCTTTATGATTGGGATGGAAGAGGAGATTCTGCCACATCGTAACAGTATTGAAGAAGACAGCATTGAAGAGGAGCGTCGGTTAACTTACGTTGGCATCACTCGAGCACAACGCAGTTTAGTGATGACGATGGCAAATACTCGAAAGCGTTATGGTGAGAAAATGGAGTGTGAGGAAAGCCGTTTCCTGCGTGAGCTTCCAGCAGAGGATTTGATTTGGATGTCAGAAAAAACGCAAGTGGATCCCGAAGAACGAAAAGAGCGTGGTAAAGCCCACTTATCCAATATTCGAGATATGCTGAAATAAAAAT
Source organism: Methylophaga thalassica (assembly GCA_011052985.1). Taxonomy (GTDB): domain Bacteria; phylum Pseudomonadota; class Gammaproteobacteria; order Nitrosococcales; family Methylophagaceae; genus Methylophaga; species Methylophaga aminisulfidivorans_A. The sequence goes on along the minus strand of DRHY01000057.1, from coordinate 3,176 downwards.
AGCCTGTCTTGAAGAGCAAGACAGGCTATAGCAATTTAACTTAGATCATGCGACGTAGAGTATTGTCTTTACGAATAAAATGATGGTAAAGCGCTACAGTTATGTGTCCGATAACCAGAAACACTAATACAAAGGCTAATATTGAGTGTAGCTCACCAATATCATGCGCCCATTGTACTTTTTCAGCTGGCTTCGCAATCAATACCTGCCCAAATACTTTTACTGGGTAGCCATGACCATGTATGTATAGTGCGCCTAATGGCGGCATAGCAATTAAACAAAAATACATAATGCCATGAACCGCTTTGGCCAATTTTGGGTAGGGTGATTCAATGGCAGGGCGTTGATTTTTTTGTTTGATACTCCACAACAGACGGAAAATGGCTAGCAACATAATCACAGCACCGATTGACACATGATATGGACCAAACGTATCTCCCAACCAATGTTTACCCTCATCTATGCGATCAGCAAATTTGAAGAATTGTTGAATAACTAACACAGCCACAAGCCAATGAAAAAACCGGGTGACGCTACCATAACGGTCTGGTGAATCATTTATCATTTATCTCTCCTTGTTTAATCTGATATAGAAAATATCGATACAACGATTTTTCAATTTTTATTATGATTGTTGAATAAGCTTATCTAACTGATTAGCAAACTGCATTCTATCGCGGTGATTAAATACATCTTGCCCGCCTGTTTGAACACCACTTGAGCGCATAGTTTCCATAAAGTTACGCATGGTTAATCGAGCAGCAATATTGCTCTTGTCCATCAACTCACCACGTGGACTAAGACAAATACCACCTTTTGCAATGACCTCACTAGCGAGGGGAATATCGGCTGTAATAACCAAGTCTTTCGCTTCGACTCGTTTTGCAATTTCATCATCAGCCACATCAAACCCGGACGATACTTGGATAAACTGAATATGCTTATCGGCGGGTATTTTTATTGTGTGATTGGCGATGAATGTTAATGGCAAAGTGGTTCTTCTTGCAGCACGAATTAAAATTTCTTTTACCACCGCAGGGCAGGCATCCGCATCAACCCAAATATGCATTTAGTGTCCTAATCTGATTTATTGATAGTACGTTTTTCTTGCTTCACTTTAATGTGAAGGGCAGCTTTAGCCATTAAATGAGCACTAACGGGAGCGGTGATGAATAGAAACAAGGTGACCAAAATTTCATGCAAACTTATTTCATTGGTTTTGAAGCTAAAGTGGATAGCTGATGCTAACAAGACTGCCCCAACGCCTAAGGTGCTTGCTTTGGTAGGGCCATGCAAACGCATATAAAAATCAGGCAACTTGAATAAACCAATCGAGCCAACTAAGGTAAAAAATCCACCTAACAATACGAGAATACTGAGAATAATTTCAAACATGGTTTATTCCATTATATCGCCACGGAGTAGATATTTACTCAGTGCTAATGTACCCATAAACCCCATGAGAGCAATGAGCAGAGCTGCTTCGTAGTACAAATTGCTACGTAGATAAATACCCAAAAGAATCAGAAGTGCGATGGAGTTAATGTAAAGCGTATCCAGAGCCAATATGCGATCGGGCACACTCGGGCCAATCAATAATCTATACAAGCTTAAAATGAGTGCGCTACATACCATGACACAGGCAATGATGATGGCGATTTTCAACATTAGTGAAAGATCTCCTGTAATGGTTTTTCAAATAACTGTTTGATTTCGTCTATCGTTGTTTGAGCATCTTCAATATGTAATGCGTGAATCAGTAAATGCGTTTTATCATCAGATAAATCACAGGTTACGGTGCCAGGCGTTAATGAGATAGTGTTGGCTAAAATACTCACTGCTAGGGGAGAGGTTAGCTCGATAGGTACTTCTATAAAACCTGGCTGTAGCTTATCTGATGAGCTAAGGATCAATTTTGCTACGTGTATATTCGCTACTACAATTTGGTACAGTACTGTCAGCAGAAATTTTACAAACGACCAAGGACGATAAACTGTTATTTTTTCCTCCCAAAAGCCTGATGTAAACCATGGAATAAATACGGCAAGCACTGCACCTAGAATCATTTGTCCAGCTGACAGCGAATTATTTAACAAAAGCCAGATGATCCATAAAGCGATTGTTAGCATAGGGTGAGGAATGTATTTTCTGAGCATTTAGTTATCCTCAGCAAATGCAGGTTGTGTTAACACACTATCAATATAGTGTTGATGTTGGCTCAGCTGTGCAGACATTTTGTCGGTAAAGCTTGAAATAGGGCCAGCTGAAATGACAAGAATTGGACTCGACATCAACAACAAAAATACCCAATAAATACTGCGCTTTTTAACGGCAGCCGTATGTACCTGAATTTGAGTATCGACATTGTAAAATAGGTTCGAGCCAGAGCGTGCCATAGCCATAATCATGATAAGACTTCCAGACAAGATGGCTGCATAAATCCACATGCTGGCGTTACTCGCTAAGGCACTTTGCAGAAGAAGTACTTTACCCATAAAACCTGATAATGGTGGCATGCCAACAATCGCTATGGCAGCGATGATGAACAAAGAGCCAATTAACTTCGCATGATGTATGGCGGGCCCCATTCGAAATTTATCTTCGAATGCCCCCCGAGATTGGGCGATGATATCCGCTAATAAGAACATTGCCGCGCCAATCAGTGTGGAGTGAATTAAGTAAAACAATGTGGCTGATAATGCTTGTTCTGTGTTGATACCAATCCCGACAAGTAAGGTTGCAACAGAGGCTAAAATCAAAAATGCAGCTTGTTCTTTTAAGCCTCTAGACGCATATACGCCAAAAGTGGCTAAGAGTAATGTGATGATGCCTAGCCACAATACTACGTTGCTATGAAGTCCTGCCAGAGCGCCCGCTTGATCAGAGAACAGCGTGCCATGGACGCGAATAATGGCATACAGGCCGACTTTAGTCATGATGGCAAATAATGCAGCAACGGCGGCAGAGGTTTGAGCGTAGGCGCCAGGCAGCCATAAATATAGGGGGAACATGGCTGATTTAATGCCAAACACCACCAAAAGTAAGAGTCCTGCTGCTGCGATGATGCCTTCATCTGCAGGACTTGCTTGACTAATTTTAACAGCTAAGTCGGCTATATTGAGCGTTCCAACGACACCATACAACGTACCCACTGCAAACAGAAATAAGCTTGAACC
>DRHY01000056.1 GCA_011052985.1 Methylophaga thalassica | reverse complement strand
TTGTGTCGTGAACGGTTCTCCCTGAACCACGCCTAAGGCAATCACAATAATTTCAGCTGACAACACAAAATCCGTTCGAATGGCGCCTTTAATTTTGTCTTTTTCAAAGGCTTTGATTGAAATTTTGTCATCATCAGCCGCCTGATTTCGTTGTTTATGCAGCTGTACCTCATCATCATGAGGAAGCCATTTATGCGCTAATTTCTCAACGCCTTCAAAACATAAATACAAGCCACCCAGCATTAAAAGAATTGTCACACCGATAGGGAAAAAAGCACTAATTGCGAGCGCGAGTGGCACCAAAACCACTTTGTTTAAAAATGACCCTCTTGCTACGGCCCATACCACCGGCAACTCTCGCTTAGGATCAACACCGGTGACTTGCTGTGCATTCAGCGCTAAGTCATCACCCAATACCCCTGCCGTTTTCTTTGCTGCGACTTTTGTCATTAACGACACATCATCTAATAACGATGCAATGTCATCGACTAAAGCCAATAAGCCTACTCCTGCCATCTGAATGTTGTCCTTTGTTTGTAATGTTGCTCGCTACACTATGATTAATTGTTCTGGGTGTCCAGTTATCGAATGTTTATCACTTGGTAACGTATTGTCTTCTGCTACAGATCAATATGCGTTAGCATGACGGCACCTATTTACACAGATGTTGATGACAATCTTATGTCCACTCCTTCTCAGTCACTCAGTCAAAGCCTCGTATGGTTAATGGCAACCGCTACTGGCATTGCCGTAGCAAGTAATTACTACGCCCAACCATTACTAGAATCAATAGCTAGTGATTTCAGTCTAAGCCATTCGACTGCAGGTAATATTGTTACCACGGCTCAATTAGGTTATGGCATTGGTTTATTGTTTTTAGTCCCACTCGCCGATATGTTTGAGCGGAGAAGGCTGATCGTATTAATGAGCTTTCTTACCACTATTGGCCTGCTCATCAGCGGATTATCAGCAAACGTTGGCTGGCTTATGTTTGGTACCGCCGTAACAGCTCTTGGTTCTGTTGTCGCTCAGGTTTTATTACCACTCGGTGCGACCTTAGCTTCGGAACAGCAAAGAGGTAAGATCATTGGCACCATTATGGGTGGTTTGTTATTGGGTATTTTACTAGCGCGTGTTGTATCTGGTGGTCTGTCCGATCTTGGAAGTTGGCGATACATCTATTTCTTTGCCACAGCCGCCATGTTTATTACCACACTCGCTTTAGCCAAATACTTACCGCTTTATCATAGTGACAATCGCTCAAGTTATCTTAAGATTCTAGGCTCTGTTATCGCCTTATTTTCACAAGAACCTGTGCTGAGATATCGTTCTATTTTGGGATTATTGTCTTTTGCTTTATTTAGTATGTTTTGGACACCATTAGCTTTTTTACTTAGTGCTCCACCCTATAACTATACTGATTCCGTAATTGGTTTATTTGGTCTGGTAGGTATTGCAGGTGTCTTTGCCGCTAATTGGGCTGGCAAGCTAGCCGATGCAGGTCATGGCAGTCTAGCCACCAAGCTAGGTTTGTCAGGCTTATTATTCAGCTGGGTATTATTATATTTTGCCCCAATCTCATTAGTCGCTTTGCTGCTGGGTATTTTATTGCTCGATCTGACCGTGCAATTAGTCCATGTCAGTAATCAAAATCAAATCTATGCCTTAGCACCTGAGCTTCGTAATCGTCTAACGGCTGGTTATATGACCTGCTACTTTATTGGCGGCGCCTTTGGATCATGGTTCTCCGTCATGCTTTACCAACACTTTGCTTGGACGGGTGTTGTGGCGGGTGCATGCCTCACCGCAACAATAGCGTGTTTACTGGGTTTTCTTTACAAAGAGAAATAGGAAAGTAATCACTTACTTTTACTAAATCATCTGGAATGCCATAAGTACATGCTGGCAAGTTTATTTAAAATAGTGACTTCAAAAACCTCATCACATGGCCGCTGCATTAATCCATAACACACATGCAGCGGTAATAAGTGCTCTTCTCGTGGATGACAGTAACGAGCGTGAGGTGCTGACTTCCAGTCTTCTAGCCGCTGATAACGCTCTATTTCCGTTATATCCGTATCACTACATGTCTGCTGAAGCCATTGTTCAAATGCACGGTTTTTGACTGTTGACTCGGCTGATTCTTTAGCAAAAAAGGCACGCATATTATGGAATGAAAATCCTGAACCAATCACTAGAGTCTCATCATCAAAAAGTCCCTTTAACGCCTCACCTAAAGCTAGGTGCTGTTTTGCTGAAAGATTCTTCAGCAAAGAGACCTGAATGCAAGGAATATTGGCTTGAGGAAATAACAAGGTCAATGGCACAAATAGGCCGTGATCAAACCCTCTGTTCTCATCCAGATGGGCCCTGATACCTGCTTTCTCAAACGCATTTCGCACTTTTTCGGCAAGTTTGGGTTGCCCCGAAGCCGGATACGAAAGATCGTAAGCGGCATCAGGAAAACCAGAATAATCATAAATGAGCTCTGGCTTTTCACTATGCGTGATGGTCACCTCATCGGCTTCCCAATGCGCACTAAACACCACTATTACTTTGGGTTTAGGCAATAATTTGGCAATCTGGGCTAAGGTATCCACCATCTGTTGATGGGCAGGATCACCCAGTAAGGGTAAAGGGCCACCACCATGAGACAGGTATAAAACCGTGGGTGAAGACATCAGTGATCGTTCACCTTAATCATTTATACTTTTTTAACGAATTCTGATTTCAATTTCATCGCACCAATGCCATCAATTTTGCAATCAATGTCATGATCACCACCGACGATGCGAATATTTTTTACCTTCGTGCCCACTTTGATAACCGATGACGATCCTTTTACTTTTAGATCTTTAATAACGGTTACTGTATCGCCATCTTCTAAAATATTGCCATTTGAATCACGTATCACATCATCATCAGATGCTGCTGAAGCTTCGCCTTCTTGGCACTCATGGGCGCATTCAGGGCAAACAAACATGGCTTGATCCTGATAGGTGTATTCAGAACCACATGCAGGACAATTTGGTAAATCGCTCATTCTATTTCCAGATAAATTAAAAGGTTATTTTAACCGATTTATCTACATTACTGCCCAATAATTGACATAAAAAAAGGCCCCTGGAAAGGGGCCCCGAGAAACTTATAATGACTGATTAGAAATGATATCT
>DRHY01000055.1 GCA_011052985.1 Methylophaga thalassica | reverse complement strand
TATGTTCGTGCGACATTCGAAGATGACTTTGATTATTCTCGTGGTGGTGATATTTATTCTGTTTCGAAAGGTGATCGTTTACCGAGTATTCCTGCCCATAATCTTAACCTTGGGGCGGATTATGCCTTCACCGAGCAATTTTCAGCGGGTTTAACCGCATCATATCACTCTAGCCAATACTACCGTGGTGATGAAGCGAATGATGACAAAAAAATTGCAGGCTACCGTGTAGTTAATTTGCACAGCCGTTATAAAGTGAATAAGCATCTACAGTTCTTTGCCAAAGTTGATAACTTATTTGACAGCCAGTACAACACCTTTGGTTTGTATGGTGAACCTGATGAAGCGCCTGGTCTAGATAACTTAGACGACGAGCGTTTTGTTGGAACTAGCTCCCCAAGAGCAGGTTGGATTGGGTTTAAATTAACACTTTAACCTTACTCTCAAAAATGGGCTGATTTATCAGCCCATTTTTTTAGGAGCGTAGTATGAAATATAGTGTGTTGTTGTTAACTCTCTCTTTCAACGCATGGGCGGCAGATATTCCACAATCTTTTGAAACCTGTTTGAGTGCGGCTACTGACTTAAAACCAGGACAAGTCATTAAAGTCGAAAGGAAAGTAGAAGCGGAAATCGATAAGTATGAATTCGATATACGTGGGCAGGATGGTAATGATTGGGATATTGAATGCTTGGTTAGCTCGGGAAAGATAGTTGAGATTGAACAGGAAGTTGGGAGTCCTAATCACCCCTTATTCAAGGCTAAGGCTAGAATCAATGAGAAAGAAGCCAGAGACATTGCGTTGGCAGAGTTTCCAGGTGAGATTGTTGAAGTTGAGTATGAAATCGAAGCCAATGGCGATGCGTCATATGAATTTGATATAGATACCAACGAGAATACCGAAATAAAAATTGAGATTAATGCCTCAACAGGCAAAATCATTGAGAAAAATATTGAAATTTGGCAAGTAGGACTGGAATAACTTAATTGGTTTATAGCCGTGGCATTTACCCCTTTAATGTCACGGCATTTTTTTAAAGAAAGCGCATAGAAAGATCGATAGCTTTTATATCTTTTGTTAATCCACCTATAGAAATCCTGTCTACACCGGTTTCAGCAATGCCTCGGATAGTTGTCAGATCAATACCGCCCGATGCTTCCAATAAGGCTTTTCCTTTATTTATCGTCACTGCCTGACGAAGGTCGGATAAATCAAAATTATCTAATAGAATGATATCTGCATCCGCCGCGAGCGCTTGCAGAAGTTCTTCTATACTTTCTACCTCAACTTCAATTGCCACGCCTGACTCTAATTGTTTGGCATGATTGACGGCTGCAGCAATTGAGCCTGCTGCCATAATGTGATTTTCTTTAATCAAAATACCGTCATACAAGCCGACACGGTGATTGAAGCCACCACCACATTGAACAGCGTATTTTTGTGCCACACGCCAGCCAGGGATTGTCTTACGCGTATCTAATACCTTTACTTCAAGATCGGCTACTTGTTTAACGTATTTAGCTGTTGTCGTTGCTGTAGCAGACAAGGTTTGCAAGAAATTCATTGCTGTCCGCTCAGCTGTTAACAATTGTCGTGCAGGCCCTTTTATTTCACAAATAGTCATATCAGCTTGCACCGTATCACCATCCTGTACAGACCACTTAATAGTGATATTCTCATCGAGATGTTTAAAGGCTTGTTCAAACCAAGCGGTGCCGCAAAGAGTCGCTTCTTCTCGGCTGATCAATCTTGCCGTAGCCATTGATGTTGTTGGAATTAAATTCGCTGTCAGATCTTGTTGACCAATATCTTCTAATAGGGCGAGTTTTACTTGCGACTCAATGAACGCGGCGGGGAGTGGATTTTTAATGGTCATACGCTTCACAATCTAGCAAAATAGAAATAGGGTAACGTGACGATGACAATTAATCCATCTTGACGAAGACGAACAGAGAGTTTTGTGTGTTTATAGATAAAAAAACAGGCCTGATAGAAGATATTGAGATCAAACTTTCACCTAATACGGATTTACGTCCAGACCCTGCTGATATTAGCGGAATTGTAATTCACAATATTAGCCTTCCTCCTAGTCAGTTTGGCGACACATTTATTGATGATTTATTTCTCAATCAACTCGACTGTACTTTGCATCCATATTTTGAGCAGTTAGTTGGTTTAAGAGTGTCCTCACATCTCTTGATACGCCGAACAGGTGAGTTAGTGCAATTTGTGCCTTTTCATCAACGTGCGTGGCATGCCGGTGTATCAAACTGGAATGGACGTGAAAAGTGTAATGATTTCACGGTGGGGATTGAACTGGAAGGATGTGATGAACAGTTGTTTACTGATAAGCAATATGATGTTCTTGTACAAGTGATCAAGGCACTGTGTAACACTTATCCAGAGTTAACGACTCAGCGAATTATTGGGCATGAACACATTGCGCCAGGGCGGAAAACAGATCCCGGCCCGTATTTCGATTGGCAACGCTTATCACAATTATTGTCCTGACAAAAAAAAGCCGCCTAATAGGCGGCTTTTTTCGGAACTGACGATACTTATTTAGTAACACCAATCAATTCAATTTCGAAAACTAATGTCTCGTTTGGTCCGATTAGTTGACCTGCGCCACGAGGGCCATAAGCTAAGTTGGCTGGAACGACAATGCGCCATTTGCCACCTTCTTTCATCATTTTCAGGGCTTCCTGCCAGCCCTGAATTACGCCATTAACTGGGAAAGTTGCTGGTTCACCACGGTCATATGAGCTGTCAAAGACAGTGCCATCGAGAAGCGTACCTTTGTAGTGAGCGATGACTTTGTCATTTTCAGTCGGTGTTGCGCCGTCACCTTCTTTGATGATTTCATATTGCAGACCACTGTCTGTGGTAACAACACCGTCTTTTTTTGCATTATCTGCCATGAATGCTTTTGCTTCAGCTTCTTTTTTATTCATGACTTCAGCTAGTTCTTGGGCTTTTTTCGCTTGGAAATCTTTTACTACTTTTTCGGCAGTCGCTTGGTCTAGTTGTGGCTGTTTACCGGCTAACATATCAGCAACACCCGCTTTGAACGCATCAAGATCTAAGTCGACGCCTTCTTGCTTCATGTTTTGGCCAACTTGGATACCAAAGATATAACTGATTTGTTCTTTATCTGAATTTAGTGTTACGGCGTGATCATCAGCCATTACGTTTGCTCCGAATAGTAAAGGTAAAATAGCGAGTGTTTTTAGTTTCATGTATGTGTGCTCTCGATTTGTTTTTTTAGGGCTCGTGCAGTTTTTAGTACAATGTGCCACTGTAAAAGTTCATCACCATACCTGAAATAAACAATATTTTCACGGTGTGCTCGATACTAATAACTGAGAGAAATACTTGGTTATTCATTCAATTGATACTATAATAGTACCAATTGAATGAGGGCAATTTATGTTGCGAATGGGAAAACTGACGGATTACGGTATCGTTTTGATGAGCTATTTTGCGGCTAATCGTGATTTACTGCACAGTGCTCACAGCCTTGCTGATGCAGTCAAAGTACCATTGCCTACGGTTCGTAAAGTACTCAAACTACTTTCACATGCCGGGTTACTAAACTCTGAGCGAGGAGCGAGTGGTGGATATACATTGAGCCGTCAGGCAAACAGTATAACCGTTGCTCAGATCATTACAGCAATTGAAGGTCCAATCGCACTAACAGAATGTGTCAGTGACGATAGTCACTGCAGCCAAGAAACACACTGTGCAGTGCAGACCAATTGGTCGCGTATCAACGATGCCGTTTTTCACGCCCTAGATGAAGTCAAATTGTCAGATATGTTGGCACCACAGAGTAGTGCGGGCACAAGCCCAATAGTGTTCTACTCTTCTTATAACGAATTAAGTAAAGCAACTTTACAGGATGGTGAGTTCCATGACTGATCAAAGTCAACAACTTGAAGCAGTAACAAAAAAAGAATATTCAGCCGGTTTTATCACCGACATTGAAGTCGATAGTTTTCCAGTTGGTTTATCGGAAGATGTTATCGCTCAAATATCCGCAATTAAAGGTGAACCTGAGTGGATGCTTGAGTGGCGACTGAAAGCCTATCGTCATTGGTTGACGTTGGATACGCCTGAATGGGCGCATGTTCATTACCCAGCAATTAATTATCAAGAGATCAGTTATTACTCGGCTCCTAAGAAAAAAACGGATGGACCAAAGAGCTTAGATGAAGTTGATCCAGAGTTATTAAGGACATACGAAAAGTTAGGTGTGCCTTTAGATGAGCGTGCTCGTCTAGCTGGTGTGGCTGTGGATGCTGTCTTTGACAGTGTGTCGGTCTCAAATAACTTCAAAGATAAGCTTGCAGAGGAAGGTATTTTATTCATGCCAATTTCTGAAGCTATCCATGAGCACCCAGAGCTAGTGAAAAAATATATTGGCAGTGTAGTGCCGCATAAAGATAATTTTTATGCTGCACTAAACTCAGCTGTGTTCACTGATGGTTCTTTTGTTTACATCCCAAAAGGTGTGCGTTGCCCAATGGAACTCTCCACCTACTTCCGTATTAATGCGGCAAATACGGGGCAGTTCGAGCGCACCTTAATTATTGCCGATGATGATGCTTATGTCAGTTATCTTGAAGGTTGTACGGCCCCAATGCGTGATGAAAATCAGTTGCACGCTGCCGTTGTTGAATTAGTGGCTATGGATCGCGCTGAGATTAAATACTCAACTGTACAGAACTGGTATCCCGGTGATGAAAACGGTAAAGGGGGTATTTACAACTTTGTGACCAAGCGTGCTGTTTGTCGAGGTGAGTCATCTAAAGTGTCTTGGACACAAGTGGAGACCGGTTCGGCTATTACGTGGAAATATCCAAGTGTGATTTTACAGGGTGATAACTCTGTCGGTGAGTTTTATTCTGTGGCTGTGACCAATAACATGCAGCAGGCAGATACGGGCACTAAGATGATTCACTTGGGCAAAAATACGAGCTCGACAATTATTTCCAAGGGAATCTCAGCTGGACGTTCGCAAAATGCCTATCGTGGATTAGTTAGGATTGGGCCCAATGCAGATAATGCACGCAACTATACTGAGTGTGATTCATTATTAATGAGTGATACATGCGGTGCTCATACCTTCCCGTACATTGAGGTTAAAAACCCAACGGCACAGGTAGAGCATGAAGCATCGACGTCTAAAATTAGCGAAGACCAATTGTTTTACTGCAAGCAACGTGGTTTAGACGCAGAAGACGCGGTCTCCATGATTGTGAACGGCTTCTGTAAACAAGTTATTCGAGAATTGCCGATGGAATTTGCTGTAGAAGCGCAAAATTTGCTTGGCTTATCACTAGAAGGCTCCGTGGGTTAAATCCATAAGAGAGCTATCGAACGACTATTCAGACTTATTAGAGAGTAACAATGTTAACAATTAAAAATTTACATGCGAGCGTTGAAGGTAAAGAAATCCTTCGTGGTATTAATCTGACCGTTAATGCGGGAGAAGTTCATGCGATCATGGGACCAAATGGTGCAGGTAAAAGCACATTGTCTAATGTGCTCGCAGGTCGTGATGGTTACGAGGTAACGCAGGGTGAAGTCATTTATAAAGGTGAAAACCT
>DRHY01000054.1 GCA_011052985.1 Methylophaga thalassica | reverse complement strand
GCGCTGTTGAGACGATGTGACAATCCCAACACGCTAGTCCGCTGCTTATCTATCTGGGCTTGAGGATGTTTAAGTCTAATTGTTAGATAATCAACATGCTGTTGACGACGATCCCATATCCTCTGCCAAGCTAACATTAAGCGTCTTTTTTGTTGTGATAACGATTGAGTTTGCTGTCTTAAATACTGTTCTGGTCGCGGTAGTCGCTGTTGAAGAGTATGAATATGACGCTGCTCTGCTGATAAAAGCTGGGTGACTGTTTTAGTCAATCGTTGCATCATACTCATTAGATTGTTTGACAGCTGGTTTGCATCTGGCACAGCCAATTCAGCAGCAGCAGAAGGTGTCGCCGCTCGGACATCGGCCACAAAGTCGGCAATGGTAAAATCAACCTCATGCCCGACAGCAGAGATGATGGGAAGCTGACACTCATACACAGCACGGGCTAATTTTTCATCGTTAAAACTCCATAAATCTTCAAGGGAGCCTCCGCCTCGACTAATAATCAATACGTCACACTCGTTGCGTTGTTCAGCCTTTCTCACTGCTGTTGTCAGCTGACTAGCAGATGACTCCCCCTGCACAGCAACAGGATATAAAATGACATTTATTGCCGGAAATCGACGTTTCAGAACACTCAAGATATCGTGTACAGCAGCACCGTCTGGAGATGAAATAATGCCTATCGTTTGAGGAAAGCTTGGCAGGCTTTTTTTATGGGCGTGATCAAACAGCCCCTCTTCACCCAATCGATGTTTTAATGCCTCATAGGCACGCTGTAGCGCACCACTACCCGCCTCTTCCATATGCTCAACAACGAGTTGAAACTCGCCACGCCCTTCATACAGAGTGACTCGCACACGAAGCAAAACCTGCATTCCATTTTCTGGTGTAAAGCGCAATTGGCTATTACGATTTCTAAACATGGCACAGCGAACTTGTGCTCCGCTATCCTTCAAACTGAAATAGATATGGCCGGAGGCTGGCATAGCAAGATTGGAAATTTCGCCTTCTACCCAAAGGAGTGGAAACGAGCCTTCCAACAAGACTCTAGCTTCACGCACCAAACGTGAGACCGGGTAAACATCCTTTACGGCACGATTAGCTAATCTGCCTGCATTATTAGATGTATTTTGTACTGCCATATGCCATCAAATTCCTGATATAATTACACGATCATATTACAGGTAATTTCAGGAACGTACCCATGAGAATTGCTCAAGAAGCCCTGACCTTTGATGACGTATTATTACTCCCTGCGTACTCAAATGTTCTCCCTCGCGATGTCACGTTGACGACACAACTGACACGCGATATAACAATTAATATTCCATTATTGTCATCAGCAATGGATACCGTCACTGAGAGTCGTCTGGCCATCGCAATGGCCCAAGAAGGTGGCTTGGGTATTCTGCATAAAAACATGACTATCGACCAACAGGCTGAAGAAGTCCGTAAGGTTAAAAAGTTTGAAAGCGGTGTTGTTCGTGACCCCATTACGGTTACGCCAAAAACCACGATTGGTGAAGTTGTGGCATTAACGCGTTCACACAATATTTCTGGTGTCCCCGTCGTTGATGGCAATGATCTTGTTGGTATTGTGACTAGCCGAGACCTTCGCTTTGAAACACATTACGAGAATCCTGTTTCAGACATCATGACGAAAAAAGACAAGTTGGTCACGGTCAAAGAAGATGCCTCACGTGAAGAAGTCCTCACCTTACTGCACACGAACCGCATTGAAAAAGTCCTCGTGGTGGATGATAACTTCCACCTAACCGGTATGATTACCGTTAAAGATATTCAGAAACAGACTGATAATCCATTAGCATCAAAAGATGAACAAGAACGCTTACGTGTAGGTGCTGCTGTAGGTATCGGTCCTGAAAATCAAAAACGAATTGAAGTCTTAGTTCACGCTGGCGTTGATGTCATCGTAATCGACACAGCTCACGGTCACTCTCAAGGTGTCCTTGATCAAGTGAAATGGGCTAAAGAAACTTTTCCTCAAGTACAAATCATTGGTGGCAACATTGCTACAGCAGCGGCGGCGCTTGCTTTGGTTGAGGCCGGAGCTGATGCCGTTAAGGTTGGTATTGGTCCAGGCTCTATTTGTACAACACGAATTGTGGCTGGTGTGGGTGTACCACAAGTTAGCGCTATCAGTAATGTCGCTGAAGCACTAAAAGGTACAGGCATACCCATTATCGCTGACGGTGGTATTCGTTTCTCGGGTGATATTGCTAAGGCTATCGTAGCTGGTGCCCACAGCATTATGATTGGTGGCATGTTTGCCGGTACGGAAGAAGCGCCGGGTGAAGTCGAACTGTATCAAGGTCGCTCATACAAATCATACCGTGGTATGGGTTCAATGGGTGCCATGTCTCAAAAACAAGGCTCAAGTGATCGTTACTTCCAAGAATCTAGCGAAGCAGACAAACTTGTCCCAGAAGGCATTGAAGGTCGTGTTCCGTTCAAGGGTAGCCTGAGCGCCGTTATCCATCAATTAATCGGTGGTATCCGTGCCAGCATGGGTTACACAGGTTCAGCCACAATCGAAGATATGCGAACCAAACCTGAGTTCGTTAAAGTCACTTCTGCCGGCATGAGTGAAAGCCATGTTCATGATGTGACTATCATAAAAGAAGCGCCAAATTACCGCGTTAACTAAAAGTAAATCCTAACGGCTCCTGATCAGGGGCCGTTATTTTTTCAAGTTAAAAGAGATCTCAATGACCAGCAATATCCACGACCATCGCATTCTTATTCTTGATTTTGGCTCACAGTACACACAATTGATTGCTCGCCGTATTCGTGAAGCAGGCGTTTATTGTGAATTACGTGACCCAGAAATTACAGAAGCTGAGATTCGTGAATTTAATCCAAAAGGGATTATTCTTTCTGGTGGTCCTGACTCAACAATAGGTGATGAAGCACCCAGCGCTCCAAAAACCATCTTCGAATTGGGTTTACCGGTTTTAGGTATTTGCTACGGCATGCAAACCATGGCGGCTCAGTTGGGTGGTCAAGTAGAATCCTCTGATCATCGCGAGTTTGGTTATGCTCAAATTCGTGCTCGTGGTCACTCAGCATTACTCCGTGACATTGAAGATCACACCACCGAAGAAGGTTGGGGAATGCTCGATGTTTGGATGAGTCACGGTGATCGCGTTGCCCAATTACCAGAAGGCTTCAAGGTCATTGCCAGTACTGAAAGCGCACCGATTGCAGGCATGGCAGATGAGGCTAGACGTTTCTATGGCGTGCAGTTCCACCCAGAAGTCACGCATACCACACAAGGTCAACGCATTATTGAGCGTTTCCTTATCGATATTTGTGGTTGTGAATGCCTTTGGACTTCGGCCAATATAGTTGAAGACAGCATTAATGCTATTCGTGAACAGGTAGGTTCTGATGAAGTGCTGTTGGGCTTATCAGGTGGCGTCGATTCATCAGTAGTGGCGGCATTACTTCATAAAGCGATCGGCAAACAGCTCACCTGTGTCTTCGTTGATAATGGCCTGCTACGTGAGAACGAAGGCGATCAAGTGATGGCTATGTTCGCTAAACACATGGGCATCAAAGTTATCCGTGTTGATGCTGAGGATCGCTTCTTAAGTGAGCTTGCAGGTGAAGATGACCCTGAGAAAAAACGTAAAATTATAGGTCGAATTTTTGTTGAAGTATTTGATGAAGAGTCAGCAAAACTGAAAAATGTTAAATGGTTAGCTCAAGGAACCATTTACCCAGACGTCATCGAGTCTGCTGCTTCAAAAACGGGTAAAGCCCATGTCATCAAAACCCACCACAATGTCGGCGGGCTTCCCGACCATATGAAGTTGAAGTTGGTTGAACCACTACGTGAATTATTTAAAGATGAAGTCCGTAAACTTGGTGTTGAACTAGGCTTACCATCCGACATGGTTTATCGTCACCCCTTCCCAGGACCGGGCTTAGGTGTACGTATTCTGGGTGAAGTCAAAAAAGAGTTCGCTGACTTATTACGTAAAGCTGACAATATTTTCATTGAAGAATTACGCAAACACGACTTATATGACAAAACCAGCCAAGCATTTGCGGTGTTCTTACCGGTGAAATCTGTAGGTGTTATGGGTGATGGCCGTCGATATGACTACGTTGTGTCTCTTCGCGCTGTAGAAACAATCGACTTTATGACGGCTCGCTGGGCTAACTTGCCCTATGACTTTTTGGACTTAGTCTCGCGCCGAATTATCAATGAAACAGCTGGTATATCACGTGTTGT
>DRHY01000053.1 GCA_011052985.1 Methylophaga thalassica | reverse complement strand
TTCACCGAATACGGCATAACCCCATCCGCTTGGTGCTTTTCCACGAAAATCTAAGAAATCGTTATCAACAGTATTGATAAAGAACTGTGATGTAGCTGAGTGAGGGTCATTGGTTCTTGCCATGGCAACGGTGCCACGTTTGTTGTTAAGACCATTGTCAGCTTCATTTTCGATCGGTTTGTGTGTCCCTTTTTGATCAAAATCTTGAGTAAATCCACCACCTTGAACCATGAAGTTTTTGATGACACGGTGGAAAATAGTGCCGTTGTAAAAACCTTCCTCAACATAACTCAAGAAGTTATTTACACTAATGGGGGCTTTATCTTGATCAAGCTGAATGATGATATCGCCATAATTTGTTTCTAATTTGACTTGTGGTTGTTGCCCTGATTCTGCTTGAGCGGCAAAAGGAAGTGTGAACGAAAACAGTAATGGTAATTGGCGAATCAAGTTTTTCATCAGAATATCTACTCAAATATTTAAAAATACATAATGATAGAGCATACGCCTGAGTAATGGGAAATTACGCTGTTACTTTTGCTGTTCTATCTAACTTAAATAGTCCGCCATAAACGCGAAAACTCCACTAGCATGCAGCCCAACCAGATTTAGCTGTTTGAAGGAAACATGTAGCCGTTGTATGGGATTGCTGCCTTCTCATGAAATCAACGCTACTACGGAGGACGACTGACGCGTATAATGCGCGGTTTCATATAACTTGTATCGTTCGCTATGTCAGAATCTGCTGTAAATCATAATTTTATACGCCCTATCATTCAGGAAGATATTGACGCTGGCCGGGTGACTGGAAAAATTGTTACCCGCTTTCCTCCTGAGCCCAATGGCTATTTGCACATTGGACATGCCAAGTCTATTTGCCTGAATTTTGGTTTAGCAAATGAGTTCGGTGGTGATTGTCATTTACGTTTTGATGATACCAATCCGGCAAAAGAAGAGCAGGAGTTCATTGAAGCGATAAAGGAAGATGTTCAGTGGCTAGGTTTTCAGTGGGCTGGTGATGAGCGTTATGCATCCAACTATTTTGAGCAGTTTTATGTTTGGGCTATTGCTCTAATCAAGCAGGGCAAAGCCTATGTGTGTGATCTGACCGCCGAGCAAGCAAGTGAATACAGAGGCTGGGCAACCAAGCCAGGCAAAGAATCCCCTTTTCGAGACCGTAGCATAGAAGAAAATCTGGCCTTATTTGAAAAAATGAAACAAGGCGATTTTGATGAAGGGTTCTGTGTTCTGCGTGCAAAAATAGATATGGCCTCGCCTAATATGAACATGCGCGATCCGATTTTATATCGTATTCGTAAAAAGTCACATCACCAAACAGGCGACAAGTGGTGTATTTACCCAAGCTATGATTTTGCTCATGGTCAGGGTGATGCTATTGAAGGGGTAACCCATAGTATTTGTACACTGGAATTTCAGGATCACCGTCCTCTATATGAATGGTTCATTGAAAACCTGCCTGTACCAACAAAGCCTAAACAATATGAGTTTGGACGCCTCAATATCAATTACACGGTCACCAGTAAACGTAACTTAAAGCAACTGGTTGATGAACATATTGTTTCAGGATGGAACGATCCGAGAATGCCTACTATTTCAGGTATGAGACGACGTGGATATTCTGCAGCTGCGCTTCGCGCCTTTTGTGATGGTCTGGCTGTAGCAAAAACTGATGGTATTGTTGACATTGCTCAGCTGGAATTTGAGATTCGTAAAGATCTGAATGATAACGCGGCGCGTGCGATGTGCGTGTTGAATCCGTTAAAAGTAAGCATCACCAATGCTGCTGAGAGCACAGAATGGTTGGATGTAGCTAACCATCCACAACAGGAACACATGGGTAATCGTTCAATTCCTTTCACTCAGTCTATCTATATTGATGCGTCTGACTTTACTGAAGATACCAGTTTAAGTAGGAAAAAATTTAAGCGTCTGGTGATTGGTGATTATGTTCGTTTACGCGGCGCTTATGTCATCAAGGCTGATGATGTGATTAAAAACGATAAAGGTGATGTCATCGAAGTGATTGCTTCTCTGGTCCCAGATACTGTCGGTCAGAATCCACCACCAGAAATGAAGCCACGTGGTGTAATTCACTGGGTGTCAGCGTCAGAAGGTAAGGAAGTTGAGTTGCGGTTATATGACAGATTGTTTCAAGCGGAGGCGCCAGGAAAAGAAACAGGTAACTATCTTGATGATGTTAATCCTGATTCATTAACCATTATTAAAGCCATTGCTGAACCCGCTATCGTTAATTGTGAACAAGAAACGGCATTTCAGTTTGAACGAGAAGGCTATTTTGTCAGCGATCGTTACGACCACAGTGCTAACAAGCCAGTATTTAATCTGACCATTGGTTTAAAAGAAACGTTAAAAAATTAGTAATATGCTAAAAATTCATAACACTTTATCTCGACAGAAAGAAGAATTTAAACCTTTGCAAGAAGGCAAGGTAAGTATGTATGTCTGTGGTATGACCGTCTATGACCTATGTCATGTTGGTCATGCTCGGGTTATGGTGGTCTTTGATGTTGTTACTCGTTATCTGCGTTCGTTGAATTATGATGTTACCTATGTCAGGAATATTACTGATATTGACGATAAGATCATCAAACGTGCGGCTGAAAATGGTGAATCAATCCAACAATTGACCGAGCGCTTTATCACTGAAATGCATAAAGATGCTGAGGCCTTGGGTGTGTTGCCACCAGATATCGAACCAAAAGCCACGGAATCAATGCCAGCTATTATCAGTATGATTGAAACCCTGATAAACAAAGGGTTAGCCTATCCATCTCAGAATGGGGATGTTTACTACGATGTGAGTGAGTTTGATGGCTATGGCAAATTGTCTGGTCGTCAGATTGATGAGCTCCGAGCGGGCGAACGCATTGCCGTTAATGATGCGAAAACAGATCCTTTAGATTTTGTTCTCTGGAAAGCAGCAAAAGATGGCGAGCCTGCTTGGAACTCACCTTGGGGAAATGGTCGACCTGGTTGGCATATAGAGTGTTCAGCTATGTCTTCAGAGTGTTTGGGACAGCAGTTTGATATTCATGGTGGGGGTCAAGATTTACAATTTCCACATCACGAAAACGAAGTCGCTCAATCAGAAGGTGCCCATGATTGCCAGTCGGTGAATTACTGGATGCATAACGGCTTTGTACGAATTGATGATGAGAAAATGTCCAAATCATTAGGCAATTTCTTTACTGTCCGTGAAGTCTTGGCATTATATCCAGCTGAAGCCATACGTTATTTCATATTGATGAGCCATTATCGTAGTCCACTCAATTATGCAGAAGAACAGTTGGAGCAGGCGCAATCTGCATTGACTCGGTTTTACACGACGCTACGAAATATTGAGCCGCAAGCAGATGTCAGATGGCAAGATGATGAGACGTTTGGCTCGCGATTTAAGCAGGCGATGGATGATGACTTTAATACGGCTTTGGCGCTGTCTGTGGTGGCGGATGTGCGCCAAGCCTTGAATAAGTTACGTGATTCCGAGGACGTGAAACAATCTAGTTATTTAGCTGGGTTACTTCTATCTTTTGGCGATGTGTTAGGCCTATTTCAGCAGGATCCTGAACAGTTCTTTATTGGCGATAGTTCAGCGAATGATGATTCAGAAAGAATCGATGTATTGGTTGCAGAGCGCGATGAGGCCAGAGCAAGTAAAAATTGGTCTAGAGCAGATGAAATTAGAGATGAATTAGTCTCTATGGGTATTGTGCTAGAAGATGCGGCTGGAAAAACACATTGGCGCAGGTCATAAAATAAACGCCAGTCTGTGAAGACTGGCGTTCAAATCTTAATCTTGGTGTAACGC
>DRHY01000052.1 GCA_011052985.1 Methylophaga thalassica | reverse complement strand
GGTATTGAAAGAAGACTGGATTAGATTAAATGGCGTTCGTCATGCTTAAAAAAACAATGAAAATTGGTCACTATACGTTACCAAATCAGTTGTTTTTAGCGCCCATGGCTGGCGTCACTGACCGTCCCTTTCGTCAGCTCTGCCGACGCTTGGGTGCAGGTATGGCCGTCTCCGAAATGATCACGGCTAATAAAGCATTATGGGCAAGTAAAAAGTCTTTGCTTCGAGCTAATCATGATGGTGAACCTGAACCTCGCAGCGTTCAAATTGCCGGTGCCGATCCCAAAATGATGGCAGAAGCAGCTCAACATAATGTCGATCAAGGCGCTCATATTATTGATATCAATATGGGCTGTCCGGCGAAAAAAGTATGTAATGTCATGGCAGGCTCAGCCTTATTACAGAACGAACGTTTAGTCGCGTCGATTTTGTCATCCGTCGTCAATGCTGTTGATGTCCCCGTCACACTTAAAATTCGAACAGGTTGGGATCGTGACAATCGAAATGCCCCCACCATCGCACGAATTGCCGAAGAGGCTGGCATCCAAGCTCTATCCATTCATGGCCGCACCCGAGCTGATGCCTATAAAGGCGAAGCTGAGTACAATACAATTGCTCAGATAAAATCATTAATATCCATTCCCGTGATCGCAAACGGTGATATCGACTCTCCCATCAAAGCAGCTGAGGTTCTCAAACACACGGGAGCTGATGGTTTAATGATTGGTCGAGCCGCTCAGGGTAACCCATGGATTTTTAGACAAATTTTGCATTACTTTGAACACGGCGAACTGTTATCATCTCCATCCTTAAAAGAAATAAGCCAAATCCTGACTGAACATCTAGAAAACCTATATGCATTCTATGGTGATTTTTCTGGGGTTCGTATGGCGCGAAAACATATCGCTTGGTACAGCAAAGGCCTTCGTGATGGAAATGCCTTTCGCCAAGAAATGAATCAGCTGGAGTTGCCTGAGCAACAGCTCATGTTTACTCGGCAGTTTTTTGAGCAAATTCAAGAACAACAGGACATTCAAGCCGCATGACTTCATCGCTAGCCACTCAACCAACAAGCTTAAACCAGCTAGCAGTCGATGCCGCTCAAACAACAGCACCTCTGAATGAGTGCGTTACACGTGCCATCGCAGATTACTTTCAGCAATTAGAAGGCCATCCAGCGGCAAATTTATACGAAATGCTGATGACAGAAGTAGAAGTCCCCTTATTAAAAGCCACTCTGGAACATACCAGTGGTAACCAAAGTCGTGCGGCCGAAATCTTGGGTATAAATCGCGGAACGTTACGCAAAAAACTCAAACAGTACGGCTTATAAATCGAATTTTTATCTCTCGGAAGTTACTTTCAATGAATCAAATCAAACGCGCGCTATTGAGCGTCTCTGACAAAACCGGTGTAGTCGAACTGGCGACACAATTGGATAGACTCGGGGTTGAGCTTTTATCAACGGGTGGGACCGCTAAACTATTAGCCGAAGCGGGTCTTCCGGTTAAGGAAGTCTCATCACACACGGGCTTCCCAGAAATGATGGATGGCCGCATAAAAACATTACACCCTAAGATTCATGGTGGTTTGTTGGGTCGTCGCGGTAAAGATGATGTCATCATGGCCGAACATGATATTGCACCTATTGATCTAGTTGTGGTTAATCTCTATCCGTTTGAAGCCACTATAGCTAGAGAGGATTGCTCATTAGCGTTAGCGATTGAAAACATTGATATTGGTGGCCCAACTATGTTGCGTGCGGCAGCAAAAAATCATGCTGATGTTACCGTGCTGATTGATCCTGTTGACTACGCTCGTGTAGTAGAACAAATTTCAGCTAATGGTGGTGTGGATGATGCAACACGTTTTGATCTCGCCGTAAAAACATTCGAACACACCGCTCACTATGATGGTGCGATTGCCAATTACCTCGGCAAATTGACTAAATCGACTGAAAAGGCTGATTTTGCTCGCACTTTCAACAGTCAGTTCAGTAAAAAACAAGACATGCGCTACGGTGAAAACCCTCACCAAAAAGCGGCATTCTATACTGAAAAAGCCCCACAACCGGGTACTATAAGTGCGGCACAGCAATTACAAGGAAAAGAGCTGTCATATAACAATATTGCAGATACCGATGCGGCATTAGAATGTGTCAAAGCCTTCCCTGAAGCCCCAGCCTGCGTCATTGTTAAACATGCCAATCCGTGTGGTGTGGCTGTATCAGACAGTCTATTAAATGCCTATGATTTAGCCTACCAAACAGATCCAACCTCGGCTTTCGGTGGCATCATCGCATTTAATCGCCCACTGGATGGCTCTACAGCTCAAGCCATTATTGATCGCCAGTTTGTTGAGGTAATCATTGCCCCTTCAATTACAGAAGAAGCCCGTGCTATTGTCGCTAAAAAAGCGAATGTACGCTTATTAGCTTGTGGTGAATTCTCTGATGCCACTCGTAGTTTAGATTTCAAACGTGTTAACGGTGGTTTACTCGTTCAAGATCGTGACGACGCTTTGGTGACGAAAGAAGAACTAAAAGTAGTGACTGAAACAGCTCCTTCTGAAGAACAAATGACGGACTTGTTGTTTGCATGGCGTGTGGCTAAATTTGTTAAATCAAATGCCATTGTTTATGTCAGCCAGCAACAAACGGTTGGTATTGGCGCTGGACAAATGAGTCGTGTAGTCAGTAGTCGTATTGCTGGAATTAAAGCCGAAGATGCTGGCTTAACGGTTCCTGGTGCAGTGATGGCATCTGATGCCTTCTTCCCGTTTAGGGATGGCCTAGATGCTGCTGCTGAGGCAGGCATCAAAGCAGTGATTCAACCCGGCGGCTCAATGCGTGATGATGAAGTCATCGCTGCAGCCAATGAGCATGGTATCGCCATGGTATTCACTGGAATGCGTCACTTTAGACATTAATCACGTTTACCGAGAATCTGATTAAATATGAAGGCGCTACGATTATTTCAAGCACTTAATCGTGAGCGCCTTCATCATTTATTTGCGTTAGCGCCCAGTCAACATGCCCTCATCCTAGACTGCCTACCGCTCTTCTTCCATCTCAATACTCCCACACTGCCGGGCTACATTGATGACAAGACTCCTGCAGGCCTGCTCGATTACCATCCCAGCACACAAACACTGGATAAAGCTAAGCAGCTAGATCGCCGGTTTAGTTCTCGCAACAGAGCCTTACGACGCTATCCACTGCGCGGTCTTTATCTGCTAAAGCCCCATGGTTATATAAGTTATGCCGATCAAGCAGAGTTTTCTTTGTGGCTGCTATATAGCGATCAATTAACTAATGAGCAGATTGACAGCTTAAAACAAAAAAGCAGCGCGATTCAGCAGTGGGCTCGAGAACACCAACTCATTCTTGATATACGACTGATTGCTGAACAACACCTACATGATTCTTCTGCTTTATCAAACTTCGACAGAGAGTCATTCT
The DNA here is from genome assembly GCA_011052985.1 of Methylophaga thalassica. Lineage (GTDB taxonomy): Bacteria > Pseudomonadota > Gammaproteobacteria > Nitrosococcales > Methylophagaceae > Methylophaga > Methylophaga aminisulfidivorans_A. The sequence continues at coordinate 4,714 of DRHY01000052.1, read as the reverse complement.
ATTGTAATGGTATTGTGATGGCGGGCTATCAGCCATCATGGTGGCAGGATGATACGTCGACCACATCAAATCAACGCTCAATCGACAGTATCGACTTTGGTGATAGTCAAGCCATCATAGATACTGATTTTATCAATGCCAGCTGTCATCATCTGAGGCAGTTTTTACTAAATGGTATCGTTAGTATTGAGCTATTTTATTTTCCCTTTCTACTTCAGGGTACAATAAAACCTGTCTCATTCATGCTTAAACAAGCCATCAGCGATGAACAGCAAGGCTTTTTAGCATTAGATTCAGACTATTTAATGTTAAAGGCATTAGAGCCAGCATCCACAACAGTTACGCTCAATTTGGCTCGTGAAATATATTACCGATCAGCAGGCGAACGGCTATCTCAGCAAGTCCGCCAGTCAAGACACCCTTGGCGACGAGCCTTTGTTCAACATTGCATCAATCAGTGGCAGTGGTCTGAGATGCGCATTAAGCAGCTTGATTCAAAAGACAGCTTTCAAGCTGAGCGTAATTTTTATAATGCTATACGCCCGCACTGTCTGGCATTTATCAATGCCTTGCAGGCTTATTGCAAACAAGAATCGACGCTTACCACTTCCGCCATTTCGGAATTAAAACAACTTTATGCCTACCGCTTTCAACCTGCACTCAATCAAATTTCAGTTTTACCCAAAGCTGTCAGGCCTAATAGTATCGGTGAACCACTCTATCTTTACCGCTTTCAAGATCGTTCAGACTGGTTAGTCAGCAAACAAGCTTTGATGGTTAATGCAACGCAAGGCTTATTCCAGCACCATCAATTACTGCATGTCCTCGCTTGGGCAATAAATAATGGTTTATTAGGGCCAAGTAACCATCTCAGTGTGACCGATCAACATCAGAAGCTAACGACACATGATGTTACGGAAATTGTGCATGACTTATTGTCGGCAGGTATCGATAACGCTGATCTCACTCCCTACCCTATGGGCATGGCTCATAAAGAAGAATTAGTTCGCAGTCTACTTTTTATCAACTTGGAGCAACAACCCTCTAATAAACTGACACAACAGGGGCTTCAGCTTTCAAGCAAGCAAAATGATCCGCTCAATTACAGCTCTTTTAATGAGAGTCTGATAGTCACTATTGAGAGCTTACATTATTCCAGTTACGGCATTTGGTATTGTGATGACACTTACCTTGAACAGCCAGTGATGGATTTCTTGACTGCGTTTTTATTGTGGCAGCCAAAACAATCACTACAGATAAAAGCGCACTGTTTTACACCTATATTTGCTGACAAAATTAGTCATCGACTTGAAGTAGTAGTACAAGAACTGCTGTCGCATTATCAGCAGTTCCCGTCTCATGGGCGTTTTATTATCAGTATTGCTGGTAAGCCTTATCAATTGCAGTGGCATGATGGTCAAGTAGATTACATCCCACTCATGCAAGAAGTAATCAGCCAACAAATCTTTACCCATGTTGAACCGTTTTTTTCTGCGTTGGCAATAGATCGTTCTGTCGATAAAGATGGACTGTTAGCACTTATTTTGCAACAACAGAGAGCGCATCAAATTTGTATAACCCTTGTTGCTAAAGCCGATCACATTGTCTGCTTTTGCATTGATGAAAAAGGTAATGTTTGTATGCTGACTGTCTCGAAAATGCAGGCGTCAAGGCTTATTCAACACCTTAAATCATTTTTGGCTGAACTTCCTTCACAGAGTAGAACTCGTTTTTTTATTCTCAAAGCAACAAGTCGTGAATTAATGCCTGTCACTGTGCACAATGTGAATCAATCAGAACCGCCCTTTCAGGTGATGTTAAGTCATCCATCAAAGCAGGCCTCATTATCTATCGGTATCAATGGCCAGACCTTCTCGGGCTCCTTAGCAGATACAGATTTTCTCCTGCAAATTCAACGATCACTGCAGATTGATACAGCGATGCCTGTCCACATTACAAAGCTTCAGTTTGAAGATGGCAACCATCACCCCACAACCACGTACTTAATGTACAAGCAGCTCATTGAGCAGCGCTTTAGGCAAGATTAATGGGCACAGACTTTCGCTTTCGTTTAAGCTCTTTTATCATGTCATTCCTTAATAAGAAACAACAGAGCAAATCATGATCAAAGTCGGCATTGTTGGAGGTACTGGGTATACCGGTGTTGAATTACTCAGACTGTTAGCTAAGCACCCTCAGGCTTCTGTTGAGGTGATCACCTCTAGAACAGAAGCTGGCATGCATGTCACTGAGTTGTATCCAAACCTCAGAGGTCACATTGATATCAAGTTCACTGAACCTGATGTAGAAACACTCTCTGAATGTGATGTCGTCTTTTTTGCTACACCGCACACTGTTGCCATGGCGCTGGTTCCTGAACTTATCAAACGAAATACTCGGGTTATTGATATTTCTGCAGACTTTCGTTTAAAAGACGTAGAGGTGTGGGAGCACTGGTATAACACCAAACATACCTGCCCTGAATTATTCTCCAAAGCGGTGTATGGCTTAGTTGAAATTAATCGAGAACAGATCAGAACAGCACAGCTTGTGGCGGTTCCTGGTTGTTATCCTACAGCCACCGAACTTGGCTTCTTACCGCTGTTAGAGGCAGGATTAATTGATCCCACACACCTGATTGCCGATGCAAAAACGGGGGTCAGTGGCGCAGGCAGAAAAGCGGCAATCCCCATGCTACTTGCAGAGACTAGTGGTAGCTTCAAAGCCTATGGATTAAATGGTCACCGTCATTTACCTGAGATTCGTGAAGTTCTATCTCGTCACATAAATAAAGCAGTTGACCTCACCTTTATTCCTCACTTAGCACCAATGGTCAGAGGCATTCATGCCACGTTATACGGCAGGTTAACGACTGAAAGCATAGGTGACTTACAAAACCTTTACGAACAGCGTTTTGCGAATGAACCCTTTGTGGATGTCATGCCAGCTGGCAGTATGCCAGAAACTCGCAGTGTTCAAGGCAGTAATATGTGTCGTATTGCAGTGCATCAACCACAAGGAAGCGATACCGTAGTGGTGCTTTCGGTAATTGATAATCTTGTCAAAGGCGCATCAGGCCAAGCTATTCATAATATGAACATTATGTTTGGCATAGAAGAAATCATGGGAATTGATGTCATTGCGATGATGCCTTAATGATAGATAAACCCTATACCATCAAATACCGCAGCCCCTATCGAGGTCTAATAGCTCTTCTTGCCATTGCTATTGTTGGTGGAGGCTTATGGTATTGGAATATGTATTGGCAGAATACACAGAATAAAAGCCTTACCGCTTTACAAAAAGAAAACGCACAGCTGACTGACATAAATCAAACACTTACCACCTCAAATAAAGCACTACAATCTGAGCTAGATAATTCATTACAGATGCAAGCGATACAAAATGAAACAACATCCCGTCTTCAACAGGATATGCAAAAGCTGCAAGACAAGGTAATCGAGCTCAATAAAGAGTTGCTGTTTTATCAAAATATTACACAAGGTAATACCAGCAGTGAATTGCAAATAAGAGAGTTACACTTAGCAGCTAATGCCGAAAATTCACGACAATTCTTTTATCGCGTCGTGCTTACTCAAGGTAAAAAAGTGAGTAAATCCATCACTGGCGATATTCAAATACAGCTTGCGTTTAAGGGCAATAAACCCAAGCCACGTATTCTCAATAATTACTCTCTGAAAATAAAACATGTACAAGTCGTTGAAGGTGTTATCGAACTGGCAGGAAATGAACAACCTGCTTCTATTCAAGTTGTATTAAAGAATGGAAAAAAACTTCTTACAAAACGTAATTTTGATTGGGAAATCACGAGCATCCCGGAATGATGAGGTTGAGAATGTTTAGCAATAAAAAAGTACAGAAAAAGAAATCAACCACCAGAATAGATACTTTAGTTGGCCGCCAAACCCATATGAAAGGCGATATTCATTTCAGTGGTGGCTTAAGAATTGATGGCACTATCACTGGGAATATTATCGCGGATCATGAGGATGCTTTACTCACTATAAGTGATCACGGCAAAGTCTCAGGTGATGTTCGCGTACCCAACGTCATCATTAATGGTGAAGTGAATGGCAATGTCTTTTCATCAGAACACGTTGAACTAGCGCCGAAAGCCATCATTAATGGCAACCTTTATTATCGAATGATCGAAATGGCAATGGGAAGTGAAGTGAATGGTCACTTAATACGTGCTCAGGATTCAGATAAGAGCATTCTCGATGTCGAACATGAAGTCTTTGATGAGAAGCAAGATTTTCAACTTGAACAAAAAAGCTAATTCTTGACTATTTTAGTCAGAATTGGATAATAGGTGTACATTCTTATGATTGGAGTAGTCTCATGACCAGTGAAATGCCAAGTCCCGTTATCTTCACCGAGGCTGCTGCCGCAAAAGTTAGCAACCTTATCGCAGAAGAAGGCAATGACCAGCTTAAATTACGTGTATTTATCACCGGCGGTGGCTGTTCTGGGTTTCAATATGGTTTCACCTTTGAAGAAGAAATTAGTAAAGGTGATACTGAAGTAGAAAAAGCAGGTGTCACATTACTTATAGACCCTGCAAGCTATCAATATTTAGTCGGTGCTGAAATCGATTACACAGATAGTATTGAAGGTTCGCAATTTGTGATTCGCAACCCAAACGCTACAACAACATGTGGTTGTGGCTCATCATTTTCACCTTAATATCTTT
>DRHY01000051.1 GCA_011052985.1 Methylophaga thalassica | reverse complement strand
TTCGAGTTGGTGGATGATGGGCTTACCCCTGCCATCCTCGGAATTACAATTTCGGGCATTTCCATTCCAACTGCATAAAAACATTGGCATCACCTTGGTGATCATCATTCTCATGTTGCTCTATGTTCGCTTGAGGCATAGACCTTCACCACCAGACTCGACTGATATGGCGCCATGGATGCATTGGTTAGCGATAGCGGCTCATGTGGCGGTGTATGGATTGGTGTTGGCTGTCTGTCTTACCGGTTATCTGTCATCAGCACATACACGCTGGGATACGGTGTTTTGGTGGACGATTGAGTTTCCACGCATAGCGCCGCCGAGTGAAGAGCTGAATGAATTCTGGGGGGAACTGCATATGTGGACCGCCTGGGCCTTACTCGGCATTATTGCCGTACATGTCAGTGGGGCTATATACCATGCATTTCGTAATGACGGCATCGTTCGACGGATGATGCGCTGGTAATAAGCATTAGTAACATTAAGCAGAAATGGGTCCTCAGGGGCCCATTTTTTTGCATCATTCTTTGCTAAATTAATGTGCTTTAGACGTTCACCTTATTTCAGTTCAAAGCCTATTTAATTGAACTATGAATAATCACTATCAGTTGCTGTTGATTAGGGCCATACTGGCGGTCTATGTACCGACATTAAACGTGGCATTGATGTTTCTACCTAGGAAGTGTCCTTAGGTCAGCTCCAACTGACGTAAGGCGAATGCATTTAGCTTACAGGTGAATATCATGAGTAAAGGTCAAGACAGTAAAAAGAATACTAAAAAGGCACCGCTTTTAACGGCAAAAGAAAAGAAAGCGGCGAAGAAGTCTAAACAAACAGAAACCAGTCTATTCCGTCATTAATTATGGCAGGCTACTCATCTGTTGAGTAGCCTTTCTGCCTAATCAAAATCACTCATATAAAAAGCTATTAGTCGCTTATTTCTCAGCGGTTTTTTTGCTATTCAATAATGGTTGCAGTGCCGGTAAGATATTCTGCAAAACCACGGGCTGCCCGTCTTTATTAGGATGCAATCCATCGGCTTGCATTAAATCTTTATTCAGTGCGACGTTCTTTAGCATAAAGGGCACATAAGCCAACTGGTATTTACTGGCGATGTCTTTATAAAGATTAAAAAACATCTCTGTATAACGTTGACCATAATTTTGTGGTAGTTGGTTGCCTATCAGTAGAACTTTGGCCTCTATTTTCTGTGCCTGTTCAATCATCGATTCTAGGTTTTTTGTGGCTTGAGCCAAAGGATAGCCACGTAAGGCATCGTTAGCTCCTAACTCTAAAATAACCCATTGCGGTTTATGCTCTGTGAGGAGTTGGCTAAACCGAGACAAGCCTCCTTGTGTGGTTTCACCGCTAACACTGGCATTGACGATGTTTATATCAGGGTGAGACTCAGAAAGTTGATTTTCCAGTAAACTAACCCAGCCTTGTTCTGGTCTCAGGTTGTGGGCAGCACTCAGACTGTCACCCATCACCAGCAGCGTCGATGTCGATGCGAAAGCGCCATTACTCAGGAATAAACTAACGAGTAATGCCAGCCAAAATTGTCGTTTAAAAAACATAAAAACCTTATTTAGAGTGAACCAACATGGCAGTAAAAACTGCAATCAAAGTAACAAATTTAACGCACACAGTCTCAGCCAATACGGGTGATTTGACCATATTGAATGGGATTAGTTGTGAGATAAAAGAAGGTGAGTCGGTGGCGATTGTCGGTGCCTCTGGATCTGGTAAGTCGACGTTATTGGGCTTACTAGCTGGCTTGGATGTGAATACTTCAGGTGATATTCACCTTTATGACAATGCTTTTTCGGCCATGGATGAAGAACAACGTGCTTTATTGCGTGGGCAATATGTTGGCTTTATTTTTCAATCGTTTCATCTGTTGCCCAGTTTACAAGCGATTGAGAATGTCATGTTACCGGCTGAGTTAAAAGGCGATAAACAGGCTCGAAAAAAAGCCGAAGTCTTATTGGAAAAGGTCGGTTTATCACATCGCTTAACACATTATCCTAGTCAACTCTCAGGTGGCGAGCAGCAACGAGTGGCAATAGCTCGAGCGTTTGCATCTAGTCCTAAAATTTTGTTTGCCGATGAGCCAACCGGCAACTTAGATGAAGGCAATGGTCGGATTATTATTGAGCAGCTCTTTGAACTAAATAAGTCGCAAGGCACCACGCTGGTTATGGTTACGCATGACAATGCATTGGCTCAGCAATGTGATCGTCAACTGCTGATGTCTGCCGGTCAGCTGGTGGAAAAAGTCTAATGGGGTTTGCCTTACGTTTACTGTTTAGAGATCTACGTAGTGGCGATATTCTCACGCTGATTTTTGCGTTGATTATTTCAGTCAGCACCGTCACGGCGATTAGTTTATTTATAGATAGGTTGCAGCTTTCTTTTGAGCAAGAATCAGCTAGCTTAATGGCGGCAGATCGTCTGATACGTTCTGATGATGCCATTCCTAAAAGCTGGCAAACCAAAGCCAATGAATTATCGCTTAAGCAGGCTGAGAACACCTCATTCAGAACGATGATTTTTGCCGGTGATGCACTGCAACTCAGTCTGGTGAATGCCGTTACAGATAGCTACCCATTAAGAGGCGAATTTTTAGCCGACGATACGTTGTTTGGTTCAGGCAAAGCAGTGACCCAGTCGCCACGTAAAGACGAGATTTGGTTGTCGTCCAGACTGGCCAGTTTGTTGAAGGTGAACATTGGTGATCAGGTTGAGGTGGGTGAAGTCGCACTAACCGTCACTCAGTATCTGGTTCGAGATCCGGGGTCAAGCAGTTCAGCTTTTGCCGTATCACCTCGTGCGGTGATGAATATGGCTGATCTCGCGGCAACACAAGTCATTATTCCTGGCAGCCGAGTCCGTTACAGCTTGTTATTGGCGGGTGATAGAGAATCGCTTGATCAATATGAAACTTGGGTCACCCCTCAGCTGAACGATGGACAACGCTGGCGGACACCAACGCAAAAAGGTGAACGTATTGGTGACACCATCGGCAAAGCGCAGTCGTTTTTATTATTAGCAGGTACGCTGGCGGTGATTCTTTCAGGCATTGCGATGGCCCTAGCTTCATCACGCTTTGTAAAGCGTCACTTAATGCAAGTCGCTGTATTAAAAACGCTGGGGGCGACACCCAAGATATTAATGAAGGTGTTTTTTATACAATTCACCGTGTTGTTTGTTATTGGTGCTGGCGTTGGTTTGGCAGCAGGATGGGGCATTCAAGGGCTCATATCCTCGTTGTTATCGGGCCTAATGTCGACCACCTTACCTGAGCCGTCAGTGAGTCGATTATGGTTAGGCGTGGCGACGGGATTTATTTCCATGGTGGCGTTTTGTTTGCCATTGATGCAGCGGCTAATCAAAATTTCGCCAATGTCAGTGTTACAGCGGAGCTTAAAGGTCGAGCAAAATACACTCATCATTTATAGCATTGGTTTTATAGGTATGTATGGGCTGATGTGTTTGTATACCAATGGATTTCTGCTGCCCAGTATTATGACCATCGCCATTGTTGGTATTGGGTTGGTTGTCAGCGGATTAGGCTTCACTGTCTTTAGACTGGGCAGACAGCTGACATCGGGTGCTACCAGTGGTTGGCAGATTGGGTTTGCCTCGCTTTATCGTCGACTGGTGCCTAACTTATTTCAGCTTTTAGTGTTCACCCTTATCATCATGTTGGGTCTGATTTTGGTGGGTGTGAAGTCGAGTCTTATCGCTGACTGG
>DRHY01000050.1 GCA_011052985.1 Methylophaga thalassica | reverse complement strand
GCTCTAGCTGCATTGTAGGCGCGTTCTTGTAGAATGACCGCTTTATCGGTTAACAGCTGATCAGACTGTTTTGGCAGGATGATGGTATTACGTTGTTTTGCTAGGTTTTGAGGAAGCTTGATATTGAGCTTTTCGTATTGATTCTCATGTGATGCATCGACTAAAAGTAGCCCCGAAATTTTGTCAGGATGATTCGCTGCAAAAATACGCATATTGTAGCCGCCAAATGAGTGTCCAACTAGAACATACGGTCCTTCGATGTGAGCTTTTTTTAATAGTACTTCTAGTTCATGAGAGATAACCAAACTACTTCTAGGGCGGGGACCTATATCACTCCAGCCATAGCCGGGCCGATCGTAGACGCAGGTCCTTGTAATTTTTGCGGATTCGTCTTGAATTTCAAACCAGTCACTTGAGTCATCGCCTAAGCCCGCATCAATGATGACGGTAGGAGAGCCTTCCCCCTTACAGAAGATGTGCATATTATATCCACCAACGTCATAACGTTGTCCCGGTGCCGGTGGAAATTCTCTAGCGTGTGCTATTGAGGTGAATACGATGATTAGCAAGGCCACAATGGTCTTTATTTGCATGAACTGACTCCCACTTTATCTTCCAATTCTGAGTGAGTGGTGAGTCTTAAAGTTCCGGAGTGACTGAGTTTAATTATTGATTTTGTTATGAATAAAGAGGCTGACTTGTTCAGTAGTGAACGGCCAATCAAGCTCTTCGAGCCCTATCCGTAAAACGGGTATACGGATGCCATACTGATTGACTAATGCATCATCATCACCGATTTCGATTACAGAGATATCCTCTTGCGGTAATTCTGGCATGTTTTTCAAGATTATGAGGGCATCATCACAAAGGTGACAGCCAGCCGTTGAATACAAAAACAGTGTCATTAGTTTTCTAGTAAACGCGGCATGAGGTCAATGAAATTACAGGGTTGATGTGTTGAATTTAGTTGATCATGTAAGATGTCATCCCATCCTGTAATGCAGGCACCTTTAGAGCCTGGTAAGCAGAAAATAAACTTACCATTTGCTAGGCCTGCAATAGCTCTAGATTGAACCGTTGAGGTTCTAATGACCTCGAATGATCGTGCACGGAATAGTTCACCAAAGCCATCAATGGTTTTATCAAATAACACAGATACGGCCTCTGGAGTGCCATCACGACCTGTCAATCCGGTACCACCAGTCGTAATGATCACATCAATATTATCAGCGATTAGCCATTGAGAAATTTTGGCACGAATTTGATATTTGTCATCAGTGACGATCTCTCGCTTACTGACATGATGACCATCGATAGTGATTTTATCTTCAAGAATGTCACCCGAAGTATCATCCTGTAGTGAACGTGTATCTGAGATAGTTAAAATGGCAATGTTAACTGGAATAAATTTCGAACCCATCAGGTGTGTCTCTGTTTTTGAATCACGGAACCAGTATAATCAGCTGTCTGTCTGAGGTCTAGAATCGACAATAAATATAGGAAGTGATAATGAAAAAACTGGTATTAGTCTCTATTTTAGCTGCTGCCCTCAACGGTTGTGCTGCAAACGATCCTAATCAAAAAACAAAAACAGGTGCAGCGATTGGTGCTGCTGCTGGCGCTTTAGTGGGATATGCCATCAATGATGAAGGCGCAGGTGGCGCATTAGCTGGCGCAGCTGTGGGTGCATTAGCTGGTGGTGGTGTTGGTCGTTACATGGATAATCAACAAAAAGAGATGGAAGCGGCTCTGGCAGATGAGCGTGCGCGTAACGATCTTAAAATTCAGCAACTAGAAAACGAAACACTTAAAATTGATATCGCTAGTGAAGTGTCTTTTGGGTTTGATAGTGCTGGTATTAAGCCAGCATTTGTCTCCACATTAGATAAAGTTGCAGCTATTTTGCAGCGCTACCCAAATACCATAATCCATGTTGTTGGTCATACAGACAGTGTTGGTGCTGCTGCCTATAACATGCAGTTATCTGAACGTCGTGCTGAGTCTGTGGTGGATTATTTTATTAATCATGGTGTCTCATCAGATCGCTTATTTGCATCAGGTAGAGGCGAGTCAGAACCAAGGGCAAGCAATGATACGGAAGCGGGTAGACAGCTTAACCGTCGTGTTGAAATCTTTGTTAAACCAGTTGTAGAGGGACAAGAGTCTGAAGCCTACAAAACGCCGTAAAACTAAAACTGCCCATCACTCACCACTTGATGCTGACATTATCTTTGGTTTGCACGCAGTGCAAGCTGCTCTGGATGTGCCCGTTAGTCGGGTGAAAGAAATTTGGTTAGCTGCTGAACGAGATGATGAACGAGTCGACAACTTATTGGCATCTGCCAAAGAGCAAGGTGTTGTAGTTCATAGTGCTGAGAGAGCGACACTTGATAAATTAGCCCCTGAGGTTCAACACCAAGGCTGTGTGGCTAAATGTAAACCTTTAGAAAGCCTCGATGAAAAAGGTTTGTTTGACTTAATTGATAGTCTGAACGAACCGCCTTTATTGTTAATTTTAGACGGTGTTCAAGATCCTCATAACCTTGGTGCCTGCCTAAGAACAGCTGAAGCTTCGGGAGCTCATGCTGTTATCGCTCCAAAAGATCGCGCATCGGGTTTAACCGCGACAGCCATTAAAATTTCTAGTGGTTCAGCGGAGCGGCTGCCTTTCATCCAAGTGACTAATTTGTCGCGAGTCATGCGTGATTTACAACAGCAAGGCATTTGGTTGGTAGGGACTTCAGGTGACTCAGAAACCAGCCTTTATGATACTAGTCTCAGCGGACCTATAGCGATTGTGCTTGGTGCTGAGGGTAAAGGGATTCGCCATCTAACGCGTGAAAACTGTGATGAAGTAATCTTCATACCGATGCGAGGTGAAGCAGAAAGTTTGAATGTTTCTGTTGCCTCTGGCGTGTGCCTGTTTGAGGCCTTTCGTCAACGTAACTTGTGATAACAATCTATTATCAAGTAAAATGATAGATTGCCTTTAATTCTGAATAAGTTACAAAGGTAAAACTCCTTGCTTTGTGGTAACGCCATGAAGCTGTTTAAACCGTGAGGAGCTCAAAATGAGACATTACGAAATTGTGTTTCTGGTCCATCCTGATCAGAGTGAACAAGTGCCTGGAATGATCGAGCGCTATACCCAAACCCTTACAAGCGAAGGTGGTCAAATTCATCGCATGGAAGATTGGGGCCGTCGTCAACTTGCCTATCCAATTAACAAAGTGCATAAAGCGCATTACGTTCTAATGAATGTTGAGTGTGGTGTTGAGCAATTGAATGAAGTTACTACTGCATTCCGTTTCAACGATGCTGTTATTCGTCACCTTGTTGTTACTGTTGATGAAGCTGTTACTGAAGCTTCACCAATGATGCAAAAAGAAGATGAGAAAAAATCAGCGTAAAGCTGCTTTAGACTTTTAGGAGATATCAATATGGCACGTTTTTTTAGACGTAGAAAATTTTGTCGCTTTACCGCTGAAGGTATCAAGCAAATTGATTATAAAGACGTAAATTTGTTAAAAAATTACGTTACTGAAACAGGAAAGATCGTACCAAGCCGTATCACAGGAACGAAAGCACGCTACCAGCGTCAGCTTTCAACATGTGTGAAGCGTGCGCGTTTCCTTGCACTGTTGCCGTACTGCGACATGCATAAGTAATTCTTTGATTTAATTACACTAAAGTTTAACTCAGACGCATCATGTTTACTGCAATCGCCTCTTATGCCATGCAGGGTCGCTGGAAAGCTTCAGCAACTACCGCAGTCATTTCAGTGTTAGCTATTATTTTTCCACCGTTGAATTACCTGGCGAGTGGTGTGATTTCATTAACTACACTGAGAATGGGACCTAAAGAAGGCGTCAGCGTAATTCTTTCTACGTTGGTTGTCTTTGCTTTATTGGCAAGTTTTTTAGTCGGGCAATTGTGGGTAGCTGGGCTAGTGCTATTAACTAGTTGGTTGCCAGTGTTCTTAGCAACATTAACACTTGGGTATTCACGCTCGTTAGCGATGGCTTTGTTGACGGCAAGTGGTATCGGAATGGTGGTGGTGCTGTTATTGCACTTACTGATTCCTGATGTGACGTCATGGTGGCAAGGAATGATTGAGCCCTTCATGGCGAACTTAAGTCTGCAGCCCAGCTGGCAGTTAAATGCTGCAGAAACACAAGCATTAACAGCCCGTTTAGCTACTATGATGACGGGGTTAGTTGCTGCAGGTGTTTGCCTCAACGCATGTTTAGGTCTGATTATTGGTCGACTCTGGCAGTCGAGACTGTTCAACCCTGGTGCGTTTGGACAAGAGTTCAAACAACTGACTCTTGGTAAACCAGCTGCAGTAATTACTGCAGTGCTCATGGTTATGGCGATAACGCCGTTGAAAAGTTCTCTGGCGCTGTTAGTTGATATCTTGCCATCGATGCTGGTTGTATTTGGCTTGCAAGGTCTAGCCATTGTGCATGCGGTGGTGAGTATTAAACAAAAAAACAAGTTTTGGCTGGTGGCGATATATGTCTTACTAGTCATTATGCTGCCACAAATGATTATGGTGTTAGCAGCTTTAGGTGTAATTGATCAGTGGTTTAATTTACGTGCTCGCTCTGAAAAGAGTGGTACGAATATTTGAATAAGCGGTTTTAGTACCGCATATGAGGGTAGAACGATGCAAGTTATTTTGCTAGAAAAAGTTCAAAAGCTTGGAAATCTAGGCGATGAAGTGGCTGTTAAGTCAGGATTTGGTCGCAACTTTTTGGTACCTAAGGGTAAAGCTTTACCAGCAACTAAGCTGAACAGAGAAAAATTTGAAGCACGTCGTGCTGATCTTGAAGCTGCTGCTGCAAAAGTACTTGGTGAAGCGGAAGCTCGTGCCGCTAAATTGGTTGCTGCTGGTGACCTAAACATCATGGCTAATGCTGGTGTTGAAGGTAAACTGTTTGGTTCAATCACTGCGGCTGAAATCGCTGATGCATTGAACGCAGCGGGCGCTGATGTTGACCGCAATGAAGTGCGTTTGCCTTCTGGTCCATTACGTCACACAGGTGAGTTTAATATTGACGTTCAATTACATGCTGATGTCGTTGTGACTGTATTATTAAACATCACTTCAGAAGCTGAATTGCAAGCACAAGCTCAAGCTGAAGAAGCTAAAAAAGCGCGTCAAGCTGCTTTGGAAGAAGCTGAAGCGATTGCTAAAGCACAAGAAGAAGAGTAGTAAGAAGTTGGGACTGGTTCGCCAGTCCCTATTTTCCTCTCATTGCATCCGCTTGGAGGGGATTTTTAGTCTTAATTTAGAGGCAAAAATACTGTGGAAGATATGAGTTATCCCGAGTCATATTCGGATACCGCCACAGAAGCACTCAAAGTGCCACCTCATTCTGTAGAAGCTGAGCAATCTGTGCTTGGCGGATTAATGCTCGACAATAGCGCTTGGGAACAAGTGGCTGATGTTCTCGTCGAGAAAGATTTCTATCGTCACGATCACCAATTAATTTTCAGTGCAATTGCTCAGTTAATGGAGCAGTCACAGCCTGTCGATGTCATCACACTGGCTGAATGGCATGATAAGCGGGGTGAACTTGATCAAGTTGGCGAAGTCGCTTATCTGGGTATGCTCGCTAGGAATACTCCTAGCGCGGCTAATATCTCAGCCTACGCTGAAATTGTGCGTGAGCGTGCGATACTCCGACAGCTAATCAAAGTTGGTAATAACATTGCCAATATGGCCTTCAAGCCTGAAGGCATGTCCAAAGAAGAAATGCTCGACATTGCTGAGCGCCATGTTTTTGAAATTGCTGAAAAAGGTGCTAAACGTGGCGGTGGGTTCATCCAAGTTAAGGATGTTCTAAGTAAAGTTGTTGATCGCATTGACAGTTTGTTTGAGCAAGATAGTTCAGTCACCGGCTTATCAACAGGTTTTATCGACTTCGATGATCAAACCTCAGGTTTACAGCCCGCTGATTTGGTTATCGTCGCTGGTCGACCTTCAATGGGTAAAACCACCTTTGCGATGAATATTGCTGAAAATGCCGCGATTCATAGCAAACAACCTGTTGCCGTCTTCAGTATGGAGATGCCGGCCGATTCACTTGCCATGAGGATGTTGTCTTCCTTGGGTCGAATTGACCAACATCGCCTTAGAACGGGTAAATTGAATGATGATGATTGGCCACGACTAACATCGGCGATAGCCCTGTTGAATGAAGCGCCACTGTTTATTGATGATACGCCGGCACTAAGTCCTACAGAACTCCGTGCACGTGCGCGTCGTTTGAAACGTGAGCATGGCTTAAGTCTTATTGTTATTGACTATCTTCAGCTTATGCAGGGCAGTGCAGGTAAAGCATCAGAGAACCGTGCAACAGAAATCTCAGAGATCTCTCGTTCATTAAAAGCCTTGGGTAAAGAACTTGAAGTACCAGTTGTCGCTTTATCACAGCTAAATCGTAGTTTGGAACAGCGGCCTAACAAACGCCCTGTCATGTCTGACCTACGTGAATCAGGTGCTATCGAGCAGGATGCCGATTTAATAGTGTTTATCTATCGTGATGAAGTTTATAACTCTGATTCACCAGAGAAAGGTAAGGCGGAAATTATCATTGGTAAACAGCGTAATGGCCCTATTGGTACTGTCGCATTGACCTTCCAAGGCAAATACACACGTTTTGAAAACTTCGCACCGAGTTACTATGATGATCAAGATAATTACCCGAGTTATGGCGAGGAATAAGCTTGGATTTTCCCTGTGCTAGCATTTCTATTGAGGCGTTAAAGCATAATTTTATTCAGATAAAAACATTCGCGCCCAACTCAAAGCTTATGTCTGTCATTAAAGCTGACGCATACGGACATGGTGTGTTGACTGTTGCTGAAGCATTAAAACAGAGTGATGCCTTTGCTGTCGCCAGACTCCATGAAGCCTTGTATCTGAGAGAAAATGGTATCCAACATCCCATTGTTATTTTGGAAGGGGTCAATACGGTAGCTGAGTTTGAACTAGCGGCGGAGAATGACTTATCGCCTGTCATCCATGCTATGTCTCAAGTGGTGTTACTAGAAACGATTCACTTAACTAAACCGTTAACGTTTAACTGGATTATGGTTGATAGTGGCATGCATCGACTTGGCATCCGTCCAGAGCAGATTACTGACGCCGTGTCGAGATTAAAATACTCTAGCAATCTAACTAGTGATATTGGTTTGATGAGCCATTTTGCAAATTCAGACTTGATAAATGATCCGCGTAATCATCAACAACTTGACGCGATGGTGTCACTGAAAGAGATAACACAACTGCCGCTATGCCTAGCAAATTCTGCTGCCGTGATGTCTTACAAAGAATCTCATCAAGAATGGGTAAGACCTGGCCTAATGCTCTATGGACTATCACCTTTTGCCCACAAACAAGGGCAAGATTTAGGTCTGAAACCAGTGATGCAGCTTAGATCTCGTCTCATTGCTGTCTACGATTTACGGCCAGGTGAAGAAGTCGGCTACGGCGGAGATTGGACGGCGGAAACAGCGTGCAACATCGGTGTAGTCAGTGTCGGTTATGGAGATGGTTACCAACGATCTTTATCAAACCAAGCTTCAGTATTAATCAATGGAAAGACCGCAGCTGTGATCGGGCGAGTATCAATGGATACTATTTGCGTTGATCTCACTGATATTGAGTGTCCGAAGGTCGGGGACTCTGTCATCCTGTGGGGACATGACAGTCTGACTGTAGAAACATTAGCAAAAATAGCAAACACCATCCCCTATGAACTTGTGACTGTATTAAACCAACGAGTTAAAAGAGACATTATTGATGGCTAAAGTGAAACGGGTTTATGTCTGTAAAGACTGTGGAGCGCAAACACCTCAATGGGCTGGTCGCTGTTCAGACTGTGGAGCATGGAATAGTTTAGAAGAAGAGGTGTTTTCAGCCTCATCAGCAACAGTGCAAGCGACAGTGTCAAAACACACAGGATATGCAGGCGAACAGAAAAGTGAGGTTCAATCACTTGCTTCGGTCACCTCTGAACATGCTGTCCGTTGGACAACTGGTCTACCAGAGCTAGACCGCGTGCTTGGTGGTGGTTTAGTGACTGGGTCAGTGGTTTTGATAGGTGGTGATCCTGGTATCGGTAAATCAACCTTATTACTGCAAGCCATGGCAACAATGTCAGCAACAAGTGGAATAAGCCCATTATATGTCAGTGGCGAGGAGTCACTTCAGCAAATACGACTTCGTGCTGAGCGTCTGCAATTAGAACAAGCCCCTGTTGATTTACTTGCTGAAACTCATGCCGAACAGATGATAACGATTGCGAGAAATCGCAAACCCCAAGTGATGGTGATTGATTCAATCCAAACGGTATTCACTGAATTATTACAATCGGCACCGGGTACAGTTGCTCAAGTAAGGGAAAGTGCCGCGCAGCTTGTACGCTTTGCAAAATCAAGCGGAACGACCATGATTCTGGTCGGGCATGTGACAAAACAAGGAGCATTAGCTGGACCTAGAGTGCTTGAGCATATGGTTGATACTGTGTTGTATTTTGAGGGCGATACCTCAACACGCTATAGAATCTTACGTGCTGTTAAAAACCGCTTTGGTGCAGTTAATGAACTTGGCGTTTTTGGCATGACAGAGCTTGGCCTAAAAGAAGTGAGTAACCCTTCTGCCATTTTTCTTTCTCGTGGTGAATCATCTGTGCCCGGCAGTATCGTTACCGTTATTCGCGAGGGTAGTCGACCCATGTTAGTTGAGGTACAAGCCCTTGTTGACACGAGCCCACTTGGTAATCCTCGCCGCGTTGCCGTTGGTTTGGAACAAAACCGATTGGCTATGTTACTCGCTATCCTGCATCGACATGGTGATATTACCTGTCATGACCAAGATGTGTTTATTAATGTGGTTGG
>DRHY01000049.1 GCA_011052985.1 Methylophaga thalassica | reverse complement strand
GTTAAAACAGCTTTTTCTGATTCAAAATATATAGTTAGGTTGTTTATCTCATCAAAGCTATCAGGGTATAAATTACTTAGGCATTGATTAAATGCAGAAGAGGAATCATTGAATTTTACGGTTGAAAGTTTTGCCACAACATCCCCCGTATAAGTTTGCGAACGGTATCGAATCAGAGGGAATCGAC
Organism: Methylophaga thalassica; assembly: GCA_011052985.1. Taxonomy (GTDB): domain Bacteria; phylum Pseudomonadota; class Gammaproteobacteria; order Nitrosococcales; family Methylophagaceae; genus Methylophaga; species Methylophaga aminisulfidivorans_A. The sequence goes on along the minus strand of DRHY01000049.1, from coordinate 5,718 downwards.
CATCTTGCATATTGGTTAATGCCTGTTGAGCAAGTACCCCATTGACTGCAAATTCGCGTTGGCCTTTACTGGTGGGCATTGACACTAACGGTTCGAATTGATCGGTATTTTGCCAAGGCGCAGCAGAAATCTCAAAGGCGACATTATTCTGTGTGGCTGGCTGACTTGTTGTTTTGAAGAAGAGTTCTAGCGGTCCACCATTGACCCGCCGAAATCCTGCTTCACCAAAGCTGGGTATTACTTGAGTTAGCGAGCACTCCAAAGGACTCTCGATTATCTGCCATTTGGTATCTGTCACCGGTGCTTGGAACTCTTCTGCTTGAGCAAAATAGATGAAACTAACAAGTAATATGCTGATTATGTACTTCATTTTACAATCTTATCAGTGAGTGGGTGAGATAATCCGTAATCTTTTGACGACCCTGTAAAAAACTCAGTTCCATGACAAATGCACATGCAACGACTTCTGCACCATGTTGTTCTACAAGTTCACAGCTTGCTTTAGCGGTGCCGCCTGTAGCTAAGACATCATCAATAATCAATACGCGATCGGTTTCTTTGATTGCATCAATGTGAGACTCAAGTGTAGCTTGACCATACTCAAGCTCGAAATTAACCCGGTATACCTCACGAGGAAGCTTGCCTGGCTTTCTTAATGGCACAAATCCTAACCCCAATTCATACGCTACTAGACTACCAAAAATAAATCCGCGAGCTTCCATACCAGCAACTATTGTTACACCGCTGTGAATAAATGGTTCTGCAAGCGCTTTAACACACTCTTTCAGCATTGGGCCATCTTCAAGAAGCGGTGATATGTCTTTGAACAACACGCCCGGTTTTGGGAAATCATGTACATCTTGTATTTTTGATTTAAGCTTATCCATATTAATCTCATAATCTAAGTGAGTATTACTAGCCAATCTATCGGCAGTGTCATTTAGATTTTTAGTTACGACATCTAATAACGATAGGAATTATGTTGAACATCTTATTACGACTTGTAAAAATCCAAACCATTTTGATACTGACACTTGCTTTATCTAGCTGCTTTAGCTGGGGAGGGGGAGAAGAACCCGTAGATGATACACCACGTTATTATGTTTTGGATGCGGAAAGAATTGGCATTGCAGAACAGTTTGCCAGAAATAGAGTGCTATTAATCAATCCCGTTAAGGTTGTGCCGCATTTTAGAGATAAGACCTTAGTTTTTCGCATTGGTGAAAATGAATACAAGATGATGACGCCTCACCAATTTGTGTCTTCGCCTGAAGCGATGTTTACCAATCAACTTAAGCGTTGGTTACAAAAATCAGGCTTATTTAGCCAAGTCGTGACAGATGATTCTATTGAGGCTGATTACGTGCTGGATTCAGCTGTGACAGCACTGTATGGCGAAAGGCGAGCTGCCTTTTCGCCTCAAGCTGTTTTAGAAATGCAGTTTTTCATGTCAAAAGCAAATCAGCCCGAAAACATCGTTTTTCAAACAGGTTTACGAGTGGATGTGGATATTGATTCTGCCACACCTGGAAAGGTGGTTAGTGGATGGAAACAAGGACTTAATGAACTTCTGACGACTTTGGAGCAGGATTTTAGCGGTTATTTTTCAAAACTAGATGATAGGTAGCACATAGAGTTTGACGTGCAGGAAATCACCCTAGCTGTTAATATAATGCGTTTTAGTGCTTTCGACACTCAATTATAGGTCTGGGACTCATACTAGCGACTAGTAGAGCATGAGACCCGTATGACTTTAAGTCTCTTTTTAGTATCGAAACTACTAACTATTTACAAACAATGCCTCAGTGTACTGAGTACGTATTACATACTCATGACGAGTTGGTGAGCTTCAACAACCTTGTGCTTTATTTGGACGGTTAAAATAGATGAGTGAAATTGCCTTAGAACTGGAATCGATAGGTATCGAGACAGAAATGAAGCAGTCATACCTAGACTACGCAATGAGCGTTATCGTAGGTCGTGCACTGCCTGATGTTCGAGATGGTCTAAAACCTGTGCATCGACGTGTTCTCTATGCCATGCGAGAACTAGGCAATAGTTGGAACAGCCCGTATAAAAAATCAGCCCGTATCGTTGGTGACGTCATCGGTAAATACCACCCGCATGGTGACACAGCGGTTTACGATACTATGGTACGGATGGCTCAGCCGTTCTCAATGCGTTACATGCTTGTAGATGGCCAAGGTAACTTTGGTTCTGTTGATGGTGATCCACCGGCTGCTATGCGTTACACCGAAGTCCGCATGGCAAAAATTGCTCATGAAATGTTGGCTGATCTTGAAAAAGAAACGGTCGACTTCGTAGCCAATTATGATGAATCTGAATCTGAGCCAGCGGTTCTTCCAACTAAATTACCTGCACTTCTTGTTAATGGGTCTTCAGGTATCGCGGTTGGTATGGCTACCAATATTCCACCTCATAATCTAACTGAAGTACTGAATGCTTGTATTGCCATGATTGATAACCCTGAGTTATCAACGGCAGAAATTCTTCAATATATCCCTGGACCAGATTTCCCAACGGCCGCGATTATTAATGGATCGCGCGGTATTGCTGAGGCCTATCAGACGGGGCGTGGTCGTGTTCACATTCGTGCCCGAGCAGATATCGAAACAAATGAAGCTACGGGTCAACAGAGTATCGTTGTTAATGAACTCCCATACCAAGTCAATAAAGCCCGCCTATTAGAAAAGATCGCCGAGCTCGTCAAAGACAAAAAAATTGATGGGATTTCAGCTTTACGCGATGAGTCTGACAAAGATGGCATGCGTATGGTTGTGGTACTGAAACGTGGTGAAGTACCTGAAGTCATTCTGAATAATTTATACCAACAAACACAAATGCAAACGGTGTTTGGTATAAATATGGTGGCCATTGTTGATGGACAACCACGGACACTGAATTTAAAAGATATTCTGTCGGCCTTCATCCGTCATCGCCGCGAAGTTGTGACTCGCCGATCGATTTTTGATCTGAAAAAGGCTCGTGACAGAGCCCACATTTTAGAAGGTCTAGCGACAGCGCTGGCAAATATTGATGAAGTGATTGAGCTAATAAAAGCCTCTCCAAATCCATCGGAAGCCAGAGAAGCCTTGTTATCTCGTGGTTGGGGGTCAGAGATGATCCTTGAGATGTTGGGCGCTGCAGGTGCACAAGCCTCACGGCCTGAAAATCTTGAAGATCAATATGGTCTGGTTGATTCTCTATATCACTTATCACCAGTACAAGCACAAGCCATTCTTGATATGCGCTTGCATCGCTTGACTGGTCTTGAGCAAGATAAAATTCTTCAAGAATACCGTGAAGTATTGGATTTAATCGGTGAGCTACTAGCTATCCTTAGTGATCCAGATAACTTAATGGCCGTGATTCGTGAAGAATTGGTTGCCATTAATGCAGAATATGGTGATGAACGCCGCACTGAAATCTTAGCTAATCATTTAGATCTGACACTTGAAGATTTAATCACTGAAGAAGAAATGGTGGTGACGCTATCTCATGCTGGTTATGCGAAAACTCAACAACTAGATACTTATCAAGCTCAAAAACGTGGAGGTAAAGGTAAAGCCGCGACCTCGATGAAAGACGAGGACTTCATCGAACATCTGTTTATCGCAAATACTCATGACACATTATTGTGTTTCTCAAGCGCAGGTAAGGTGTACTGGAAAAAAGTGTATGAACTACCTCAAGGTAGCCGTGCAGCACGTGGTAAACCTATCGTGAATTTATTACCGCTCGAGGAAGGCGAAAAAATAAACGCTGTTTTGCCAATTCGTGAGTTTGAAGCCGACAAGTTTATCTTTATGGCGACAGCATCTGGCACTGTGAAGAAAACACCACTAGTCGATTACTCTCGTCCTCGTGCTAACGGTATTATCGCTGTTGACCTGAAAGATGACGACCAGTTGGTTGGCGTAGCCGTAACCGATGGTCACTCTGATGTGATGATGTTTAGCTCAACCGGTAAAGTCATTCGTTTCCCTGAGACTGACGTTCGCTCTATGGGTCGTGTTTCTCGTGGTGTTCGTGGAATGAGAATCAGCGAAGATGAGAAAATTATTTCACTGATTATTGCCCAAGAAGAGGGTGCGATTTTAACGGCGACAGAGTTTGGTTATGGTAAGCGTACAAATTTAGCTGAATATCGGGTTCAAGGTCGTGGTGGTCAAGGAATTATCTCTATTCAAACATCAGCCCGTAACGGCAATGTCGTCGGCGCCGTTCAAGTATGTGAAGATAATCAAATCATGTTGATTACTAACGGTGGCACACTGGTGCGTACACCGGTTAAACATGTATCTCTGGTAGGACGTAATACTCAAGGTGTACGATTAATTAACCTTAGCAATGATGAAAAACTCGTTGGTTTAGAACGTGTTATCGAAGATGAAGACGAAGCCCTAGAGGATGAAGGTGAGGTATTAATCGATGAAAATGACGACACGGTAGAAGACTAATTTGAGAGCATATAACTTTAGCGCCGGTCCGGCCATGTTGCCGGATCAGGTGATGAAACAAGCACAACAAGAGATGCTTGATTGGCATGGTACTGGTATGTCTGTGATGGAAATGAGTCATCGCGGCCCTGAGTACACCTCGATTGCGGAGCAAGCAGAAGCTGATTTGCGTGACCTAATGGGGATATCTGACGACTATGCTGTATTGTTCTTACAGGGAGGCGCTTCTCTTCAGTTTCCGATGATTCCAATGAATCTTTTACGTGGCAAAAAGCAAGCGGACTATTTTAATACAGGCGCTTGGTCAACTAAGGCTATAACTGAGGCGCAACGTTTTTGTGATGTTAATGTAGTATCAGATTCAACACCGAATCATTTCACCACAATTGCTGATACGAAAGACTGGTCGCTTAATTCGAATGCGGCCTATGTACATTACACACCGAATGAAACAATACATGGATTAGAGTTTGCTGATATTCCTGAGGTGAACGGTGTGCCATTGGTCGCTGACTTGTCATCCACTATATTGTCGCGTCCCATTGACGTGTCTAAGTTCGGCATGATCTACGCTGGTGCTCAGAAGAATATTGGTCCAGCGGGTCTTTGTATTGTGATTATTCGCAAAGATTTAATGGGTGATGTTTTACCTGGCACGCCTACCATGCTCAATTATCAGACTCATGCTGATAATGGCTCAATGTTTAATACACCTGCAACGTATAGTTGGTATCTGGCGGGGCTTGTATTTGCTTGGTTAAAAAAACAAGGTGGCCTAGAAGCCATGGCGACGATTAATCAACGTAAAGCTGACAAACTGTATTCAGCGATTGATACGAGTGATTTCTATGCTAATCCAGTTGATCTGCGCTATCGCTCATGGATGAACGTGCCTTTTACTCTAGCTGATAGTAGCTTAGATAAACTGTTTTTACAGAAAGCGGCGCAGCAGCAGTTATTAACGCTGAAAGGCCATCGTGATCTAGGTGGTATGAGGGCAAGTATTTACAATGCAATGCCAGAAGAGGGCGTAGATGCACTAATTGCCTTTATGAAAGAGTTTGAACGTCAACACGGATAATATTGGCAAATGAAAGAGCAACAAGCCCTGTCACAAATTCGCCAGCAGATTGATTCAATTGATCAGCAGATTCATGACTTATTAAATCAACGTGCATCAATGGCTCAAGAAGTCGCTCGGATAAAAACAGCCAGCGGTGAACAGGTGGATTTTTAT
>DRHY01000048.1 GCA_011052985.1 Methylophaga thalassica | reverse complement strand
CCCAGAAAGCCCAGTGTTCAAAACGAGATCATCAGCGTTTTAAGCAAAAACTCTTCGAATTCTTTTTCAGGCAACGGTTTTGAGTAATAAAACCCTTGCAAGCTTGAACACCCCATTTTTTTGAGTGTATCAGCTTGTTGAGCTGTTTCTACCCCCTCAGCAACAACCTTGATGTCCAAATGTTTTGCCATTTCAATAATAGCCTGCACAATGGCTCGATCGTCATTGTTGCTGAAGATATCTTTGATAAATGTGCGATCAATTTTTAGTGAGTCGATATCCATCTCTTTCAGATAGGATAAAGATGAATAGCCTGTACCAAAATCATCTACCGCAATATTGACTCCCGCATCCCGCAGTTGTTGTATCAAGAATTGGCTCTCGGAGTGCTTTTGCATCAATATACTTTCTGTAATCTCCAAGGTAATAAATTCAGCAGAGATTTTCTCTTGCTTAAGGTATTCCAACCAGTTCAAACGCCCTCTTTGAATACCGAAATTATGTGCAGAACGATTAACTGAGATATAGCTCTGGCCCAACCCCTTTTTTTGCCATAATTTAAGGTGCTCACAAACACGCTTAAACACATAGTCGTCGACTTTATCTATTAAGCCCATTCGCTCTGCTTGAGGTAGGAAGTCTCCCGGAGGTATTAACCCTCTTAGGGGGTGCTCCCACCTAACAAGTGCCTCGGCCTGAACTTCTTCATTGTTGGTTATGACTGAGATAATTGGCTGGTAATACACTTTCAGTTCACCTTTCTCCAGCGCTGACTCCAGTTCACTCATAATCAATGTCCGAGACAGCCAGTTCGACTCAAGTTCAGCGTTATAAAACTTAAAAGCACTGCCCCCCATCTCTTTAGCCGAATACATAGCTCGATCCGCATTTTGAATTAGAGTACTTGAATCGTGCCCATCTCCAGGGTAAAACGTAATACCAATACTCGTTGATACTCGTATAGTTTGACTCTTGATGACAACGGCATTTTCAATCTCTTTAATTAATTTTTGGGCCAATGTCATCGCTTGTGATTTGTTATCAAACTGTGTGAGGATAATCGTAAACTCATCGCCACCTAAACGAGCAACAGTATCAACATCTCTAACTGAAAGTTTGATTCTACCGGCCATGATTTTCAGCAATTCATCACCAAACTCGTGGCCTAGCGTATCGTTAACATCTTTAAATCTATCTAGATCTAAAAACATCAAACAAAGTTTCTCAGCATATCGTTCGCTATGCTTTATAGCCTGTTGTAATCTGTCATTAAACAATCGTCGGTTTGGTAAATCTGTTAATGCATCATAATTAGCTTGGCGCTCAATCTTAATTTGAGCAGCTTTGACCTCTGAAATATCAGAAAAGACGACAACAAAATGACTCATCCGATCATTGTCATCATAAATTGCTGAGACAGAGACATAGGCTGGGAAGCGATGTTTATTTTTACTGACAATCGTTATCTCACCTTTCCAGCTCCCTTTACTATTAAGCGAGTTCCAGAATGTCTCTGACAAGATAGACAGCTCATCATCAGTTAATGCCTCGACAAAAAAGGCAGGGTAAGAATCGATAATTTCGTCTGCCCGAAAGCCTGTTATTTTAGAAAAAGCATCATTGACCGCGACCACATTTTTATAATGGTCTGCAATCATCATAGCCTCTCCAGTGGCATTAAATGCAGAATCTGACAAACGCAATTGTTGCTCCGTAAGCTGCATTTTTGTCAGTATATCCCTCATCCTTGTTTCAGATTTTTGGGCTCTATTAGTTGCTTGTGACAGATCAAATGTTCGTTTTTTTACCTCCTCGGATATTCTGAAGCTACGCCCAGTAATACTTAGAAATAAAAGCATAAATAAGGCACTGAACAAATAGCCTGCGACCGTTACAATCGATGATAACTGAGTAGCATGCATCTCGATGAAATAAGTAGTGGGACTAAACTCAAACTGCATCTCTCGCCCAGCAAGCTTGAAGGGTACATCGTAGTTTATGTCTGATTTATTAGCTGTATCTTCACCATGATAAAAACGTCCTGATTGATTATCCCGCCATCTCAGAGTGAACTCTGCAGCGTATTTATCACCCAGTACCTCATTCAAAAAATCGTCAATACGAATGGCAATATTTACCAGCCCCAGCACCTCATTTTCTTTATTTAGCGTGATACGCTCATCAGAGGAAAAGTATATCGCACGGTACAAAATTAATGACTCAATCCGTGAACTATCTCGAATGATAACGAGTGGACTCCTTGCAGCGCTCTCTCCAGTTTCTATAGCTTTATCAATCGCATCGCGAGATAAGACTGACGAATAGGGATTAAATCCTAAAGACACAGAGTTGTCCCACTCAGGCTCTAAATAGGTAATTGGAAAATAAAAGTCATACTCACCTGAACGAACAATTATTTTTTTATCATTCAGTAACTTTATTTCTTTGATAAAAAAGTCTTCGCCGAAATACTGTTTCTGTTTTTCCTCGTAAGATGCACGTTGTGAATTAGAAATCTTAGGCAACCATTCTACAGTTTGAATATATGGATTTTTTTGTGTTGCCCACAAGACAAATGTTTTAAACTCCTCTCTGGTAACGTTCTCGGATGACGCGAATAATCGAGCAACACCATCTTGAATAAGCTCCTGTGTCCTCAAGGCAATTTGTAATACAGAAGAAATTTCTTGGGCTCTAATATGGAAACGATCCACTAAACGATTCTGTTCAAATTGTTTAAGGCTGAAACTAATTATTGTGACGAGAACTGCTGAGATGAGGAATAAAATACTCAACGAAACACGACGGCTGCGCCAAAGCGCTTTTGGCTCGCCAATAAAACTGAGTAAAATAGGAAGCAGTAATAATAGCCCCATCGTATCCCCAATCCACCAGAACAACCAATAAGCCATGCTGAATGTTGCTGGGGAAATCACCTCAGCTAGACAAAAACTGAGTGTCGGACTAATAAGACAAATTAAAGGCACGATGACGAGAAACGTAAACACATCCTTGTCATAGCTCAAGGTGAAAGGTGTTTTTATAAATCTAACCAGTATGGCTTTACCCAATATAGCTTGGATAAGTGCGGCAAGTGCAAGTGCTGCTGATAGACTAATTTTTTCAGGTGTAATTAGTGATGCTT
>DRHY01000047.1 GCA_011052985.1 Methylophaga thalassica | reverse complement strand
GATAAAGTTGACCTTGGTATTTTATCCACCCATGAATATGTTTGTTACTGGGGTCATGATGGGTCCAGTGAACAACACCACCTTGCTTGTTCCATTCATACTCACCAAATAATTCAATCTCATCCCCGACGTTTAGAGCATTTATGCGTGGTGCCAAGTCAATATTGTGGGCCACTAACAAACTCATTCCGTTACTCAAGGTCACAATGAAGCGCTGGTGGGCACTACCTTTGGTATCGTCAGGTAATAATCGAGTCACTAAGGCCTTGACATGTATTTGTTCATCACTACGCTTGTCAGTAAATAGTTCAGATATGTCTGATTCGTCGTAGATAACATTTTCTGGCGGGGCTTGATAAAAACTGGCGATATAGACAAGGATAACGAGCGCAATAAGTATCAATATGCGGTGTTTTTGGCGGGTAGAAATCGACATCGTTATGGTTCTCTAGTGTGGTCCATAAAATAGTATTCTATCTCACAATCTAAACAGACCGGTTTTTGTCTAAATTGAGTATCTAGATGAAGGCATTGACCGCAACGCATCGCGCAGATTCTTGAGGCCTTTTGTAGATTAAATAATCAATTTTTTAGCCGATTATTAAGTATAGCTGAGTTGGGATGCGGCATTGCTTAATGGGCCCATTCAACGTGGATGATTTATCATTTCCTGTTGTAGGCTGCCACAGTTATAATATTTGGTCCGGTATTAAGAGTTTAGAGAGCTTAAATGTATCAATACGATAAGTATGATCAAACAATGATTGATCAACGGGTCGCTCAGTTTCGCGACCAAACACGTCGCTTTTTGGCGGGTGAGCTGACTGAAGAACAGTTCCGTCCTTTACGACTGATGAACGGCCTATACATTCAAATCCACGCACCGATGTTACGCGTTGCTATTCCTTACGGCCTGATGTCATCTAATCAAGTACGTAAAATAGCCGATGTATCTCGTCGCTATGACAAAGGATTTGTTCACTTTACAACAAGACAGAACTTTCAGTTGAACTGGCCAAAGCTTGAAGATGTGCCTGATATTTTAGCTGACCTAGCGTCGGTGCAGATGCATGCGATCCAAAGCAGTGGTAACTGTATTCGTAATACCACCTCAGACCAATTCGCAGGCATTAATGCGAACGAAATTGAAGATCCGCGCCCATGGGCTGAGTTGATTAGACAATGGTCTACGTTCCACCCTGAATTTGCTTACCTACCACGTAAATTCAAAATTGCGGTTATAGGTACAAAAGAAGATCGTGCTGCTACGCAGCTACATGATATCGGCCTACATTTAGTCAAAAATCATGACGGTGAAATCGGCTTTGAAGTCCTTGTCGGTGGGGGCCTAGGTCGTACTCCTATTGTTGGTCAAGTTATCAGGCCCTTCCTTGAGAAAAAAGATTTATTGTCTTATCTAGAAGCAATTCTAAGAGTTTACAACAGACTTGGTCGTCGCGATAACAAGTACAAAGCACGTATCAAAATTACTGTGCGCGAGCATGGTATCAATCACATTCGTGAATTAGTTGAAGCTGAGTGGGTACAAATTCGCTCTCAACTAGAATTAGCTGATGGTGAAATTGAACGAGTTAAGTCACATTTCACCACACCAGACTATGATAAGACTGCTGCTGAAGATGAGACCTTTGAGGCGATGTTAGCTGAAGATGCCTCGTTTGCACGCTGGGTCAAACAAAATACAGTTGAACACAAACAAGCCGGTTATAAAGGTGCTTATATTTCACTAAAAGCACATGGTGAAGCGCCTGGTGATGTTAGTTCAGAGCAGCTAGAGGTCATTGCTGAACTAGCGGATGAGTTTAGCTTGGGTGAGGTTCGCTCAACGCATAATCAAAACTTAGTGTTTGCCGATGTGAAACAAGCTGATCTTTATGCCTTATGGTTACGTCTTGAAGCAGAGAAGTTAGCGACACCAAATATGAATACGCTGACTGATATCATTTGTTGCCCGGGATTAGATTATTGTGGTCTAGCTAATGCGACCTCAATCCCATTATCAAAACAAATCACAGAACGTTTTGGTGACCTAGACTATCTGTTTGATTTGGGTGATATCAAAATCAAATTTTCTGGTTGTATGAACGGCTGTGCGCATCAAAGTGTTGGTCATATTGGTATCTTAGGTGTCGATAAAAAAGGTGAGGAGTGGTATCAATTTACTCTGGGTGGAAGCTCAGATGAAAATGCCACGCTAGGTGAGCGTCTCGGTAAAGCTATTCCTAAAGAAGAAGTGGTGGATACTGTCGGTCATTTACTTGACACCTATGTAGATCTTCGCCACGAAGATGAATCATTCTTGGCTACAGTTCGTCGCCTTGGTATCGACCCATTCAAGGAGCGAGTCTATGCAGATAATTAAAGATCGTGAAATCGTCGAAGATAATTGGGTACATCTCGACGACGACGCTACCTTGATCTCTGGTGATATCACGGTATCCCTTGCCCGTTGGCAAGAGCAGCACGAGGCTCTTGTCAAACACGATGGTCGACTAGGGCTGCGCCTAAGTGGCGATGACCCTCTTGAAGAAATTATTCCTGACTTAGCGCATTTTTCACTCGTCGTTTTAGTCTTTCCTGCTTTTACCGATGGGCGTTGTTATTCATACGCGAAATTACTTCGTGAGCGCTATGACTTTACGCATGAAATCCGTGCACAGGGTGATGTGCTGCATGATCAGCTGTTTTATATGTCGCAATGTGGCATCAATAGCTTTGAATTAGCAAACCCTAATCGTATGGCGTATGCATTGAAAGCGTTTGATGATTTTTCAGAAAGTTATCAATCAACTGTGCTGAGACCTGAGCCATTGTTCAAGCGTCGATAGGCAACGTCTTTTATGGCTGTCTATGCGATTGGCGATATTCAAGGCTGCTATGATGAATTGGTCGCTATGCTGGATAGAATTAACTTCGATTCAGCGAGCGACCAGATATGGTTAGCGGGTGACTTAGTCAATCGAGGGCCACGCTCAGCTGAGGTTTTACGCCTAGCTCGTCATCTTGGTCCCGCTTGTATTGCTGTGTTAGGTAATCACGATCTCCACTTGTTGGCGAATGCTGCTGGTGTGGTCGATTATCAACACCGAATGGATACTATCGAGCCGGTGTTGAGTGCACCTGATAGTGCCGAGTTGATTGACTGGCTTCGTCATCAGCCGTTATTTCATCATGATGAGAAGCTAAGCTTCAGTATGGTACATGCGGGTATCCCAGCCGAGTGGTCCATTGATGAAACACTTGAGCGGGCCGCTGAGGTTGAAAGCGTTCTTAAAAGCGATCGTTGGCGTGAATTCTTTGTCCACATGTATGGTAATAAGCCAAAACGTTGGTCACCTGACTTAGCAGGCTGGGACCGTCTAAGGTTCATCACTAATTGCTTAACCCGCTTACGTTATTGCCACGAGGATGGACGTATAGCCTTAAAATTTAAAGGTGCACCTGAGGGAAAACCACTACATCAACGGCCTTGGTTTGAAATGCCAAAGAGGGCAACAATCAATGATCGTATCGTATTTGGCCACTGGTCAACACTAGGGGTGGGGCAATATGGAAATGTGTTTTCCCTAGATAGTGGCGCGGTTTGGGGGGAGTCACTGACAGCTGTCAGAATCGATGAATCTCCCTATGAATGGGTGAGTGTACAAGCGAATCCAGAGTCACTGCCCTTTGCTAAAAAGAAGAATGAAAAAAAACGCAGTCGTTGGTTTTAGCTATTGCTGACGCAAGCCGAACTGAAATTGCGTACAATACCACTTGATTAATTTAATTCTGGATCTATAACAATGAGTAATGTCACGACCTATTCTGGTGATTTTGCCGCTAAAGATATGCGTATTGGTATCGTTGCTGGCCGATTTAATGATTTTGTAGTTGATAACCTGATTTCAGGTGCGATTGATTGCTTAGTCAGACACGGTGCTTCGGAGTCTGATATTGAACTTGCCCGAGTGCCTGGTGCTGTGGAAATTCCACTTGCCGTCCAACGTATGGGTAAGACAGGAAAGTATGATGCGATCATTGCTCTGGGTGCCGTTATTCGTGGTGGAACACCACATTTTGAGTATGTAGCAGGTGAGTGTTCAAAAGGTCTGGGACAATTAGCCCTGCAAATGGATTTACCGGTCTCATTCGGTGTATTGACCGTTGATACGATTGAGCAAGCTATTGAGCGAGCTGGAACAAAAGCCGGTAACAAAGGTGCTGAAGCGGCAATGGGAATTATTGAGATGGTCAATGTGCTTCGTCAAATCGAGGCTAGCAAGTAAATGGCGGCGACGGGATTACCCAGAACGCGCGCTCGCCGAGCTGCAGTTCAAGCCTTGTATCAATCATTGGTCAACAATGAACCACCTCAAAAAGATACCTTAGATTTTGTGACGGCAGAGTACGCTGACAATATCGATAAGAAGTATTTTGCAAAATTGATGGAGGGAACATTACGCCATCAGCCAGAAATAGATACAGAACTGAACAATGCAATAGATCGTGATCTTAATAAGATTGATCCAGTTGAAGCCTCTGTTTTAAGACTAGCGGTATATGAATTTATGCATATGCCTGAAATTCCATATCGTGTAGTACTGAATGAAGCAGTAGAACTAGCTAAGTCGTTTGGTGGTGAACAAGGTCATAAATACGTTAATGGTGTATTAGACAAAATGGGGTCAAAACTCAGGACTGTTGAATATCAAGCGGCTAAAGCTGCTCGCCAAAAAAAATAATAATCGTGAGCACACCATTGTGCTCATTGATTCAAATGGATAAAGAATGGCTTTGAACGAGTTTTCTTTAATTCAGCACTATTTCTCAAGCGCTACCTCAAAACGCGCTGATGTCATTGTTGATATTGGTGATGATTGTGCCGTGTTAGCTTGTCCTGCTGATAAACATCTTGCTGTTTCAATCGATACCTTAGTAGCGGGTACGCACTTTTTTCATGATGTTGCTCCAAAAACATTAGGTCACAAGTCACTCGCAGTCAGTTTAAGCGACTTAGCTGCTATGGGAGCACAACCCGCTTGGTTCACACTGGCTTTGACTCTTCCTGAAATTGATGAAGATTGGTTAAAAGCCTATGCCGAAGGGTTAGCTGAGCTAGCCGAATCACATCGAATTCAGTTGGTAGGTGGGGATACCACAAAAGGCCCACTGTCAATCAGTATTCAGGTCCATGGCTTTGTTGAACATGGAAAACAGATCCAACGAAGTGGTGCTAAAAAGGGCGATAAAATCTTTGTTACTGGCTGCCTCGGTGATGCTGGAGCCGCCCTGAAGCAGCGCTTAGAGAACTGGGATTCTGTTGACTTAGATGCAAACGACTGCCGTTACTTATCACGACGACTTGAAATGCCGACACCAAGAAATAGTGAGTCAGAGCAATTATTACCGTTTATGACAGCTGCAATTGATGTGTCGGATGGCTTATTGGCTGATATTAGTCATATATTGTCATCAAGTCAGGTAGGTGCTGATATTCACTTAGCCAATTTGCCACTATCGCCGTCATTACAGAAAATTGATTTACATCTGGCTCAGACCTTAGCTTTAACTGCTGGAGATGATTACGAACTTTGCTTTACGGTGCCTGATAGTATGGTAAATGATCTCCTTGCATTGAAT
>DRHY01000046.1 GCA_011052985.1 Methylophaga thalassica | reverse complement strand
CGACGCTTTCCCTCAGATAGACGGTCTGTTGTTGCTAGTTTGAGTTGTTGTTTAAGTTCAGCAGCTATGGCTTTGCCATCGATTATCTGTGCGCTCATTCAGAAGGTTCCCAGTCATGCAAAAGCCGCTATAATCGCACGATGAGAGTTCAACAGCAAAAAATATCAAATCAGTGATTGACTCTTGGAAACCAACAACGTATTATTTCGCCTTCTTCGGGGATGACTTCTCGAAAAAGTCGGGGCATAGCGCAGCCTGGTAGCGCATCTGGTTTGGGACCAGAGGGTCGGGAGTTCGAATCTCTCTGCCCCGACCACTTCCTTAATCTTCTCCTCGCTTCAAGACAATGCGCCCGTAGCTCATCCGGATAGAGCATCGGCCTTCTAAGCCGAGGGTAGCAGGTTCGAGTCCTGCCGGGCGTACCATTTCTTAAGCCGTATCAACGATAGTATCCACTAACTACTTTCGCCATTCTCACGTTTTACTTTCGCCATAATGCCATTGTTTTGCATTTCGTGCGACTCTGTTTCCTCCCCTAAATAGTCCCTGATGTAACTGCGCGTTTGCGCTTCTGTTGAGTGCCCTAGCAGTTTACGTGTTGCCTCAATACCTTCTTTTCTATATCGCTCAGTTGCGGCATACGGACGTATATCCTTTAGCTGCCAGCGTCTTTCTAGTTCTGCATCATCACGCGCTATTCCAAACCAGTATTTTATTGTGCCACCAAGCGTCAGCTTTCGGCCTTTATCATCAAATAGAATAGTAGGGTTAATCATTGTTACTCTGGATGACTTCAGCAGCTTTTTACGCTTATTAATTAACTTGCGTAAGTCAGACCCAATCTGCACTCGTTTAATCTTTCTGGTTTTACCCATCCGATAGACAAGCTCATGACCTTTATCATCCGCAAATCTAAAGCTAATCGCCTCATCTGGCCTAGCGCCTGACATGTACAGTAAATCCATTAAGTCTTGTATAAACGGCCTTGACTTGTCATGTACAGCCTTATATTCAGTATGAGTGATAAGGATATCCCGATGTTCTTTAATTTTGTATTGCCTGGTTGTGCCTGTGATCGGATTTTCTATCGTGCTTAAGCCGCGAAGCTTGGCCCAGTTAAAGATAACCGACATAAACTTGATTTCTTTTTTAGCGCCGACTTGTGATGATCTCGATTCAAAATACTGCAAAAACCACTCTGGCTTAAATGCATCAATATGCAGATGAGCAAAGACAGGCTCCAAATGAGTCCAATAGTTTTTGCGGTCTTTAATCGTTCTAGGCGATAACCCGGAAAGCGTTTTGTTTTCTGCCCACTTCATGTATTTATGATAGATAGCGCCAAGCGTATCGCCTGAATACTTATCTACCTTAACGCCTTCAATCTCTCCCCATTTTTGCTTGGCCTTGGCAAAGTCAGTGCCTAACGACTCAAGCACTCGCTTACCATCCTCATCGCGTGGATGCTCGTAGTAATAAGCTACACTCACCCCCTTACGCGTTTTCCATTGGCGCTTAACCATGCGAGGTGGTAGCTCTGGATGCTTTGTTTTTGGTTTAGGTGTCATGATGCTTTATTAAAGTTAGGTAGTTGATCGCCACCACTGACATGGATATCGTTATTGATATTTATACCTGACATTTTGATGCGTGAGTACCAACGACTTATTTTAATTTCATTTTTCCCGGAAACACTAAAAGCCCATTGTCTATTGATAAGCCAGTCAATTTGCTTTCCACGCTGCTCAAACCCAGTAAGCTCAATCACTTCCTTGTCAGTGAGAAATTCGCTTGCTATTTCGTTTTGAATGATTAGGCTCATAACTCTTTACCAATCATAGAATATCTTTGCTCAACGCTTTCACGCACATCAGATGCAATTAAATCAATAATATCAACCCTATTTTCATTATTGATTTCTAGGTAGTTATATTTATCTAATCTATAAATAAAGTAATGACCATTATAATAAATATTTAATCGCCACCCAGCACCTACGCGCGGTTCTATAAGCTTTGTTTCTGGGAAATAAGTCTTTACCTTTAATAAAACTTCATCTATAAACTTCATAATCACACCTTCTCTTGTTCTGGGTTGCGTAGTTTTCGGTAGTATTTCTGAATACCACCAATCCAACTATCTTTTGTACTTGCGTATTCATCGGCGTAATGCATTGCATTTAAAACAGCCTCAGCCTGCAACTCCCTAACCACATCATCATTACTCATCACAGCAATTCGCTTAGCCTCTTCATGTTCATCAGCTAGAACGTGTGTGCCTAGTTTTGATAGTTTTGCTTGTAGGGCTTTGTTTTGCTCTTCTAACTCCTCCGCTATATCCATAACCCCATTCAAATGTGCAGCCCAGTCAAGATAACCTTCGCGAGCTATATCATCTGCAATGCTTCTTGACATATTCCATGTCTCCGGTAATTTACTCATAACTCACCTGCCTCTAGTTTGGTTAATGTTTCACATGCAATGCCGTCAACTGATTTAACGTATGCAGCTAAATCAGATTCAGGGCAGTTTTTGACATTGGTTAATGCAGCCTTCAACCGCTCAATCGTTTCGGCTTGTTGTTTTATCTGTATGAACTCATCACGGGTGATGATTGCACGGTCAACCTGCACATCATTTCCTGATTTAAATTTAAGCTCAATTGATTTAATCATCATTCTTCTCCTATAACTGAATAGAGGCAGGCTTTTAGGGCTGCTATTTGCCAGTTATTATCTTTTACTGTTTTGTGATACCAGCTTCCGTAGTTAACAGCACCTTTCGCAGCATGGATCACCATGTCGAATTTCTCAGCCAAAACTATCGACTGACCCTTTCCTTTTAAATTTTCCAAGTGCGGCTGCCAGTCGTAAATCCAGTCTTTGCCACGCCTATAACATTTATCACCTAAACCGTTTTCGCCATGTTCATATCCCATACACCACACAGCAACCCATTCACTAAGCTGCTCACCCGTAGCAGTGTCTATCTGTTCTTTTGTTGGTTTGGTCATTTAATAATCACCTTCTTTTACTTGTAGGCATCTAACGCCAATTGAACGCCACATATCGACTACACGCTGCCGGTCATCAAAAACACATATAAGGCGGTCTTTATCCTCTTGAAGCATGTTTTTATACATTTCCTCTTTAACGATATCGTCAGGACGATAATCACTGTTGGCCCTCATCACCAATCTCTCTTCATCAATGTATGAATTAAGGTTTCTTTCAAGCCATTTCCATGTGTTAATCCTGACCTCGTCTTCTGGTTTATCCATCCTTCCAGTGAAGAAGTACACATCGCTGCTCATCATTAAGCTCATTGCTAGAAAGCAAATGTCTTTGTAGGGTTGATCATAAAAACATTCTTTATTAAACGACTCCCAATCCTGCTTTTCTGATTTTATAAAGTGCAACCTGTGCTCAATATTTGCGAGAGTTCCGTCTATATCAAAAATATATAAAGGTTTATCTGTCACCTCACACCTCCAATTCATCTATAGTGGTTGTTTCCATTTTGGAAAGTACCTCTTCAATCTCATCCGGCGCATCAATTTCAAACGTGACTTACTGGTTCCTGACATGCACTTTTTTAATAGTTATCTTCACATCGTCACCGATGATTAAGCTTGTATCCGTTTTTCGGCTGAGGATTAGCATTGGACTTCTGTTACTTCTTCAATCATCCACAAGTCTTCATCGAGCAATTCACACCAAACGCCTTGATGACCATCAAGCTCAAACTGGTTCCAGCCTCTTTCCTTACCCATAAACTTGATGATTTCGGGTTGGCTGGTGAATTTGTATTTTTTACCTCTAACTAAGGTCATTGCTTGTCTCCAGTTGATATTCACAAAACCGACAACGCAACGGATAATTACCATGGTGTGTTGTCATTATTGAGCCGCACTGTTCGCATTCTTCATGTTCGTTTAGCTCGTTATGTTCTTTGCCACCTGTCCAATGTGAGCAGTTGCCGTCCTCTCTATTCCTAATGGAAGGAGTAGGGCAGTTAGGTTGCTTGCATGTGGTGCAGTAGCCTGTTTGGTTCATAACATGTCGCAATCGCATAGGTCTCCGCCGCAGTTGTCGCAATAGCGGTAGTCTTCGTACTCATCATCGCAATCACATAAGTTGTCGCAAAAATCACCTGCCATCACTCCGTCACAAGGAACCTCGCTGCACATCTGGCAGCAATCACATTGTCTGCGCCATTCATCCATTACATGTTGTGGTGGCTTGTATTCACTCATCCCATTTCTCCGTTATTAAGTCTGCTATTTGCATTTGAGTGATGGCTGTCACGGATTCGAACCGCATACACTCCTGCGATAGAAGTCGGGATACGCGCACTATCTGAGCTACTTACCTAGTATTTCGCTCAGTAGCTATTCCCTAGCAAACCGTTTTGCTATTCAACCACCACTCAAATACAAGCTAGTTTTTTCAACTGGACTAGCAACCAGTAATGCGGTGTCCGGTTACGTCTCCGGCACAGGCTCCCACTGTCGTTTTGCTTGCACTAACTCCGCATTAGATAACAACCTCATAGAAGCTGTTATTTGATGCGTTAAGTTGGGATGGGCGTGTAACCTGACTCAAATTCTTTTGAAGGACTCCATGACTTATATCCACCCTCATAAATAACGTAATAACCCGGGTCAGAGTCATTACCTTTGAATCGTTCCCCATAACTCGCTTCTGTTGTAAAAACGGCAAACCATTCATCATGTGGCGCTATAGTCACTGAGCCGTCCTTGTTAACCTCTGCCCCTGCTATTTTTATAGCGTGAACCTCTTTATGGCATTTGTACTTTGGCATCGCTGCTTGTTCATTCATCATAAATTCCTTTATTTAGTTTCACCTTCCGGCACCTTTAAGCCCCATTTAAGGGGCTGTGTGGTTATCCGTTAGCTGCTTCACCGTGTATTCGGTGCCATTCGTTGTGATGCTTATTGCAAAGCCATCTAACATCTAGCGGTTTTGCATAATCATCGTGGTGTGCATGTACTTCTTTTTCTCCGCAGACTTCACACGGTTGTTTTTCTAATCGACCATCACGAAGAGCATTGGCTACTTGATTGTGAGCTTGTCGCTTAGTTGGGTTCCTTTGAATATATGAAACCTTTGCTTTTGTTGCTGCCTGTTTACCTGCTTCAGTCCTAGCGTATTCGCGTCTCGCCATAATTCTGTGAGGCTTATTCGCTCTAGTTTTGTCGTACTCGCTTTGGCATGATTTGCACCGCGCTGCTAGACCATCAATTGATGCAGCCCTCTTGTGAAAATCATCATTTTGTTTACTGGTATCGCATGTATTGCAGTGCTTCATGGTTATCTCCTAGAAAGGAATTGAATCATCGTAATACTGCTCATCACCACCATAATCAGGCCCAGCAGATGGTGATGCTGGCTTAGCTTGCTGCTGTGCTGGTTGATAAGTCGGATTATGCTGAGATTGATTTCCTGACGCATGAGTTGCTGGGTCATCATTACTTTGTGGTCTACTATCCAGCATCGTCATTTCATTGCCCACTATCTCAGTGGTGTATTGGTCTTGGCCTTGTTGGTTTTGCCATTTTCTCGTTTGAATCCGGCCTTCGATGTAGACTTGTGAGCCTTTATGTAGGTACTGCTGTGCTATCTCGCCGAGTTTGTTGCGTAGCACGACACGGTGCCATTCAGTGCGTTCTTGGCGTTCGCCTGTTTGACGGTCTTTCCAGCTTTCGCTTGTTGCTATGCGTAGGTTGCAGATTGAGCCGCCGTTAGGAAAGTCTCTCGACTCAGGCTCAGCACCTAATCGACCAACGAGAATTACTTTATTTACAGACATAATCTTTCCTTAATAACTGATGCTAACGTTAGGGATTTCGCCCTTAGCTATCATTGTGACAATTGTTTTTCCTTGGTCTTCGCTGATTCCGGAAGTCAGCAGGGCGCTTAAAGCATCATTGTTGATTTTTGTTTTATGCTTTTTATTTCGCTCACGCCGCGCCTGCTCTTCAGCTTCAGTTCTGGCTTTTTCAGCAGCTTCCCACTTTAATCTTTCTTCGGTCTCTTTGGCTGCATTTACAGCTCTTTGCTCAGCCTCCAGTTTTTCACGTTCAGCACGTTCAGCTGCAAGCTTCAATTCGTTCTCACGATTAATAGCGTCTTGGCGTTCTTTTTGTGCTGCTTCTTCAGCTTGTTTTCTGGCTCTCTCTTCCGCTTCTCGTGCAATGCGTTCTTCACGTTCTTTCTGTTCACGTTCAGCAGCTTCTTTTCTTAGTTTTTCAAGCTCTGCTTGCTCGGCTTCATGTTTAATCTGTTTATCAAGTGATGATTTCAATCTGTCGAGGCATGCAGCCTTTTCTCTGTGAGCCTCTGCTTCAAACTCCTCATATGTTTCATCTACTTTTTCAAGCTCAATAGTTTCAATAACAGCTTTTATCTTTTCTGATTCTTCACCGTTATCCATAACGCAGGATGAGAAAAAGAAAACGCGATCTTGCAAAGCCTTAATCCGATCAGCTTCTTTTTGCTCAAACTCATCAAGAGGTTTTCTTACCTCATCAGCGAGCTTGTCTAAGAATTCACGCATTCTTTTACGCTCAGCATCAACAAGCTTTGGCTGCTCTTTTAATTTATCAACCAGAGCTTTTCCTACCTTGTCCAATGCTGATTTTGACTGTCTTACCTTGTAAGCATTTGAAGCTATCTGATCACGGCCTTTCTTTGTAGACATGTCAGGGACAAGTGATCTAGCTTCCTGCTCAATTTTCTTTAAATATGGGTCAAGTCCTTCTTCAGCAGTGAAGATTGATAATGCGTTTTCCTGCTTTATTTCAATTACTGTTATTTCACTCATTACATACTCCTAATCTTTTGCTCTAACTCGTTAAGCTCGTTATTAAATTCATCAACGGCTTTTGCTATTTCTTTTATTTTTACTTCGTCTCGGTAAACACGGATTGTTTCTAGCTTTAATCCAGGGCAATATGAAACGAAGTCGCACCATTCACGTTCTGCAATCCACAACTGCATTTGAACTTGCGGTATATGCTCTGTTGGAACCTTTCCACTCAAGAGTATTGGCAGGTGTATATGTGCTTTCTTGGATTTAATTTCCAGTAATCCACTGTCGCCAATTAATGAATCTGGGCTTGCGCCAGCCGTTCTATTGTCGTCGGTTATAAAGCCCACTAACTTTGGCGCTACATCATTTTCAAAACCGTACAGAGTCCTTGCTTCAGGTTCGTGTTCATGGCCTCTTTCGGTGTCAGCGTTACCTTGAAACTTAGAATCAGAATCTAGCCCTAACCTGTCAGCTAATAGCTCCATCATGTATGTGTATTTAGTCTTTCCTTTGCCTTTCGCTAAAACCTTTGTAACTCCAGACGCTGTAGGTATTCCGTTGCGGTCAATAAACCATTGCTCACTACCTTGCTCAGAGTTATAAATGATCATTTTACAGCTTCCTTTTTCTTAGCTGCTTTAGCCTTTATTGATGTAATAATGGTTTTGTACTTATCCGCTGGAAGCTCACTGATACTTGAGACGTTGAAATATTCGACAAATGATTGAATATCACCGCCTGACTCTTTCAGTAGATTTTCAATTTCTTGAGCCTGCTCAAATGTAATAAATGAAGACTTACTAGCAGCATCATTATCTTGGTCGTGAGTAGCTAGGCCAGTAATTGAAAGCAGGGTATATCTCTGTAAATATGAAACAGTTGAGCCAATAGCCTGAATATTATTTTTTCCTCCTGAAGCGTCAGGTGAGGCGCTCAGCGTAGTGCGTTTTTCATGCCCTAACTCGTGTCCTAATATGCATGTAACGCTAACCAAGCCTGAGTCTTGTAATGTTTCCCATGAAGCACTAAGTCCATGCTCAGATAAACCTTCACTTACCGTGTAAACAACGTTAGCTAAAGAGGCATGATCGTATTCAGTTCTACCTTTTTGAGTGTCAAATGAAACGTGTCTATCTTTTAATATTTTTGGTGGGTTAGCTTTGAAAGCAGCCAATGACAAATTAAATGCCTTTTCTGCCTCACGCTTTTCAAAACGTTCCTGAAGCTCAAGTAGTTGAGTCATATGCTCAATACTTGCACCACTTTCATACGCTTTAGATAAAACAGTTGAAGGAGTAACAACAACCTGATTATTCTGCTGCGTCATAATTTCTTGCTTTTGTGCTTCCATCATCATCATCCTTTTGTTTTTCAGCCCCGAAAATCTCAGGAAATGCCAGTGCACTTTTAGAGTTTTCGCCGCCTAGTTGTTCGTTAAAATTGTCGTATTGTTTTTGATCCATAATTGCTGCGCTTATTAGTAGGGTTAGAGTTAGAGCAAGACCTGTATTGGTGCTAATGAGTAGCTGTAAGTCTTTTAATAGGCTGCTCATGACGCTCTACGCTCTAGAAGTCCGGCATTGAAATATTCGCTATAGTCAGGCTGATTTTCTTCTTCTGCTCTCTCTAAATAGCTATCAACAATCTCTGCCGCTACTTTCTTAGCTGCAATCATGATTTGTGGCTTCATGCTAGACACATCTTCACCTAAAGCTGGCAAGCAAATAAGGCTATAAACAACGGCTGGATTGATAAGGTCTAGAGCATCAAATACGTCTCTGCGGTTGTATCTGATTTCGTCATAGGCATCTGAAACGGTGTCGCCTTTTAGAAGATGCTCAACAACTACATCAATGCTTGAGTCACGCTCATCTCTATCAGTGATGAAGTGTGGCAAATCAATACTTACTAATACTTGTCCCATGATTAACCCCAAAAGATTGCGTAAAGGAATAAAAGAGCAATGAAGTTCAGCGCGAAAACGTTGCATAAAAACGCTTTAATTAAGCTCTTAGGCTTTGATTTAAACTCAGTGCTGCAGCTGCCTACTTTGTATATATTCATGTCTCTACTCCCCTATAAATTCGCCGCGTAGATTTCTCATTGAAATAGACGCAGCTTTTAGATAGTCGGGGCCGGTAGTGGTTAGCGATGAATTAATACCTTCACAATTAATAAACACTTCATACTTAGTGCAGTATTCGTGTGAAGCACGCTTCAAGACATGATGTAGAAGTATTTCCGCATCTTGTACACGCAAAGATTTAGATAGCTCTTCTAGGTTTTCTTTGGTTGGGTTAAACCTTCCATCATTTAGCTTCATATCTGCGTAATCAACCATAACCATTCCCCAATTAATGTAATTTCAGCCTTTAGAAACCGTTGAGTCTCACGTTAAGCAGGTTGCAGCGGCTCATCTCTCGTCATTGCCTGCGTTTCGGTAGCTGTTGGGAGTATATTAACCGCCGGATAATATAATGTCAATACCGGCGGTTAATTTATTTTGTGGGAGTGGTTAATTTTTGTGTTTGGTTTATATAGTGGTAAAGTTGGTTCAGTTTCGAATTAAGGGATTAGATATGGCGTTAATTAAATGTGGCGAGTGCGGTGCTGAAGTTTCTGATAAAGCTAGTGCGTGCGTTAAGTGCGGCGCGCCCATTACGCAGATGAAAGAAGAACAGAGAGTTACAACCCAAGAAACAGGTAAACCAATAAAGGCCTATACATTGATGGCTGTGATCGTTCTCATAGTGGGGATGTTGATGTGGATTAGCGCGGTTACGGGAAGTACAACGGAAGTAATAGGCAAAGTATTATTTTTTGCTGGCCTTGGTTTGTTCTTCGTGTTTAGATCTTTAGCCTGGTGGGAGCATGGATAAGAGGTATCTATCCTCGAGTTGATACAACCCCACACCTCACACACCTAAAAACCTTTTCACCTTCCAAGCTCAAGATAACAAAACGCCACTTATGTTTAATAAGCCTGCATACGGGCTTCACAAGTGGCGTGTACCATTCCTGGTCGATGTTCATTTATTGAACAAACTAATGTTATTCATTTTTGGATATGGCCTTGTCCACCATATTAACTATGATAAACGTTACAAGAACGATCTGGACTAGGTTGTTTATTGTCGACATAACAGCAACCCTCAGCAACCATGGCTCAAAACTGACAGCTAATGAGAAAATAGATAGCAAGAATGTGATTATTAAAGAAATAATAACCATGTAGTAAACGAAAAAGAATGTTTCTAAATATCCTCGCTTATTATACATATTAAAAGCTTGTGATTTTGTTGCGGTAAACATTAAAGCAATTACTGCAGCAAGAAAGCCCAGCATAGTAAAAGCAAATGTTGCCAAAATCACAGCTACAGTTTGCTTTTGAGGATAAATGCTAATCGAGTATTGAGGGAAATACTTAATCAGTGTTAGATAGCATAGGAAAACGAGCGGACCAGGACTCTGCATCACTAAAACGTTGAACAACTTCAATGTTCTTTTCTGTGAGCTGTTCATGTTCTATATACTCCGCAAGCCTCTCATCAACAATTTTATTTTGTTTACGCTTAGATTCCAAATGATCTGGAATTTTTGCCTCTTTACTTTTATCTATAGAGTCAGATATTGAGCCTTGACCAATTAAATATAGATCCTTAAGTGCCTCACCAGCATCCTGATGCTTAGCTTTAACGATCATTTTTTCAACACCATCATCTGGCAGGTTCTGAATAACCTTATCAACAACAGGCTTGATGTTTTTTCGCTGTTTCGGCTTAATTTTTATCTCAATTCCATCAAGTTCTAGTATATCAGCATCTGTCACATTTAATTCAGATAAAAAGTTTTTAACGACATTACTGTGTTTCGCTAAATCAATTGTGGTCCTACCTAAATAATTCATCGATAAGACGTCTGCCTTTGTTGCCTGATAGAGCAATGCTTGCGTACGGAATTGGTAATCTTTTACACCAATTTTAGACAAAAGAAATTCAATAAAATCATTAAAACAATCTATTCTTGGCGCCATTAAAGTCGAGGAATAACCGAAATGATTTTCTTTTATCAGGATATAAGATGCAAAACCTAGCTGCTCATCTTTAGCTAGCAAGTCGTTAATCTCACTAACGCTCAGATTATCAGTGTTGATCTTCCTAATTACTTCGTTGCTTTTTGTCATTATAAAGAGGTAAACATCACCTGAGTTGTGAAGTAAATAGACGTTTTCCCCGTTATGGGTGAATGTATTTTTGAATATAGGGTTTTCAAATTTACAGAATGCTGAAGCAAACGAACCAAGGTCGAACTTGACGTTTTCCCCTGACTCAATATTTCTCAAACAGTGGGCAAAATAACTTACTCTCATAATTAATCCCTTATTCGGTTTAACTCTACAAATCCTTACCTTCCCAGACTTTCAGCACTACACATCCAAGTAAAGCCCGATCACTCTCCCACAGACGCGCATACCTTCTTCTACCTCTATCATGGGGAATTGGGGGTTTAATGGCTTTAGATACAACTTTCCTGCATCACTGGTCAGTTGCTTGAAAGTAGCAAGTTCATCTGATGGCTGCTTGAATATTCCGCACATACCAACAAGCACCTCTTGCTCAGGATCGACAATTATAATCCAGCCGTTAGGGTAGCTAATACTATTAGGGTATGGGCTTGTCATTGAATCGCCCTTTACCTTAAGTGCATATATCTTGTCGCTTGATCCTCTCGGTTTAACTGGTATCCAGTCCTCTGCATCACCAGGATGAAATTGATCGGGCGATTCGCAAAAACTCCCAGCATTCACCCATGAAATAAGAGGCGTTTCTCTCTCTGATGGTGTTATTGGTGACTCACTTATATTTGAATTATCTTTAGATGCTTCAGATGTGGCCTTTGATATTTTACTAGCTTCATCAGCCAATCTTGGGCTGAATTCACTGATTTTTACACCAAGCATTTCAGACAACACCAAAGCGAACGGCAGGTTTAGAGGGTTCACGCCTTTGAAGTAGTAATTAACGGCTGTTGCCGATATATCTGCTTTATCCGCAATCTTTCTTTGACTTAAACCCAACTCCTTTTTTTTCGACAAAAAAATAGCGTGAGCTTTTTCGCACTCTTCAAGTTGTTCTTTTGATAACGGCTTCTTCTTATTCATGTTCGCAACTATATAACCGCAAGTTAATAACGGGAAGAAACCGCCGGTGTTGCTTTTTATCTAACCGCCGGTTAATATAAAGATAAAAAATCAATTTAGAGGCGCAAAAAGATATGACCAAGCTATCACTATCAAAGCTTGTTGATGAACGAGGGCAGGCCGCAGTTGCAAAACTATTCAACATTAGCGCGCCCGCAATTCATAAAGCGGTAGAAGCTAATCGGAATATCACCGTAACAATCAAAAAAGATGGTTCTGTTGAGGCAAAGGAAATCTGTCCATTTCCGCGTCAGCAAAAAAAAGATCATTGAATTTATAGGACTCAGTTCTTTCATGATTACAGGTTAACGGAAAGGGCGGGGCCAGAAAATTACCCAAATGGGGGATATATGAGACTACACGTCGAATTTATACAGAATATGTTCTCTCCCAGAGTTCAAGAGGCGGTCAAACGCCTTGCCTCTGGAGATAGTTACAAAGAAGCAGCCAGAGAGCTTGATGTAGATACAGAAACGGTCAAGTCATACGCCTCAGTTTTCCGTAAAGAGTTAAACGCCAGAAACACGCTTGAGGGTATTTCTATCCTTGTGGCTCGTGGCGTTATCAAGCTGAGCGAAATCGACAAAAAAACACTTATCACGTGTGGGTTGATCATCCTGTCAGGTTCTAATTCAGATTACCTGATGGCTAAAACAGTACGAGCGTCAAAGACGACACGAATGGAGAGAAGAAATAATGAGATCGCACAGCCTGAAAATGGCGGGGAAATGGTTCATCAATGGCATCAAAGGCTTGTTCTTTGCGGTGTGGTGCCTGATCGACTTTCTTCTACGTCCGTTCGGGAAAGACAAGAAGTAGAGGCTGCGTAAAAAGTGAGTATGAAGCTTACCGCACAGGTTCTTGATATGAAGGTAGGAAGTGCTACCAGAAAGCTTGTGCTCGTTTGTATGGCTGATATTGCTGGTAAGGATGGTACTTGTTACCCATCGTACAGACACATAGCAGATCAATGTGAAATGTCAAAGCGTAGTGTTATCGCTCATATCAGTGCATTAGAAGCTCAAGGTTTTTTAAAAAAATATGAGAGAAAAACCCCAAAAGGTAACAGCTCAAACTTTTACAAAATAACCTTGGAAGGTAGTGAAAATATTGCACCACCCCCTAGTGAAAATTCTGCACCACCCATAGTGCAGGATTTGCATGGGGGTAGTGAAAATATTGCACCACCCCCTAGTGAAAATTCTGCACCCAGAACCAGTCACTCTTCTGAACCAGTAAATGAACCTGAAGGGACAGAAGCCGATCGCGTTGCTCTCTACCTACACAAAAAAATACTTTCTCAAAATCCTGACAACAAGAGCAAACCGAAAGGTTGGGTAAAAGACATTGAGCGGGCTATTCGCATTGATGAGCGAACAGAAGCCCAACTCATATGCATTATCGACTGGATGTATAGCGGCGATATGTTTTGGGCCTCAGTGGTTCAGTCAGGCAAAAAGCTACGTGAAAAGTACGACACGATGATCGCGCAAAAGCGCCAAAGGGAGACACCCCATGAAACACATCAGCAAGGCAATCAACTTAGAGGCGCAGCAGCACAGAGCGCCAGCTTCCACGAAGACCTTAAGCTCTTTGCCAAAGGAGTGGACAGCGAAACTGTTCAGCAAGATGCAGGTGACATATACGCACCTCTGGACAAGCGCGTTTCCAACTACTGAGCAAAGGATGCTGGCAATGGACACATGGGCAGAGCAATTAGCTGGATTAACTGGCGAGCAAATCCAGAACGGATTGAAGAATTTGCCAAAGGATTTTCCGCCTACACCAATGCAGTTTAAAGACCTTTGCATAGGCCAAAACGAGCACAACACCAAGGCTTACAAGCCTTTCGATAGAAGTAAGGCGCTTGAACTGAAAGCAGATAAGGAAAAGGCAAGAAAGCACCTTAGCGAGATTAAGCAAAAATTGGGGATGACAGCATGATGACAACTAACCAAGACAAAACAATCTACGAAATAGGCTGCAGTCAGGAATTTGTGCCGGTGGTAAGTTTTTTCCACGAGGTTTTAGATTACAACAAAGATACCGGTGTTTTTACATGGAAAGAAAGACATAGGGATTTATTTGAGAATAAACATCAATGGTGTAGCTGGAACTCGAGGTGTGCTGGAAAAGTAGCTGGTTCTCAACTTAAAAAGAAGAATAAAACGTACCTAATATTCTCTGTAAAAGGTAAGCGATTTTATGCTCATAGAGTTGCGTGGTTAATGACTCATGGAAAGTGGCCTGAGCTAGAAATAGATCATATCAACGGTGATTCAACGGATAACTCAATATCTAACTTGAGAGAGGTAAATAGAAAACAAAACTGTAGAAACATGAAGCTATATAAAACCAATAAGAGCGGTTATGCGGGTGTTAGCTGGCATGAAAGGGAAAATAAATGGCGGGCACGAGTCATGTTTAATGGCAAGGAGTTTTTCTGCGGACTTTATGACGATGTAAAGGAAGCCGCCCTAGTCGTTAATCAGAAGAGAAAAGAGCTTGGTTTTCACGAAAACCATGGGTTGACTCTAAAAGGAGAAGCCTAATGCACACTCCTTTAGCCAAAACAAACGATCCAATCTCAAGCCACGCAGCAGGCTATAAGTTTGCTAACTCAGAAGCACTTAAAAACCACGAAGCCATCATTCTTGATTTGCTTAATCGTTACGGCAAGAAAACGGCTAAGCAGTTAGCAGAAATCAGTCAAGAAGAAAGCGGCAGTAAAGCGCTATCTCATGTGCAAATAGCTAGACGCTTAGCTGGCATGAAAAAGAAAGAACTCATCGACTGCACCAATAGAAAATTAACGCATGAGGAAGTCGTGTGGTGGGCTTTGTGATTGAGCTGCTAAACATTGATTGCATGGAGTACATGAAAACGCTGGAAGATAATGCGTTTGATTTGGCGATTGTTGATCCGCCTTATGGGATTGGCGAAAGCGGTAAAACAAATAAAAGCCGTGGAAAGCTGGCTATTGCTAAAGATTACAAATCTTTTTCGGGTGATGACAAAGAGCCACCTCCGCCTGAGTATTTCACAGAGTTAGCAAGGGTTAGCAAAAATCAAATTATATGGGGTGCAAATCACTTTGCTGACAGACTGGTTTCTGCAGGATCTCCATGCTGGATTGTTTGGGATAAGTTAAACGGAGCTTCTGATTTTGCTGATTGCGAACTGGCATATACGTCATTCAAGACTGCAGTTAGGCAGTTCAAATTTCAATGGGCTGGAATGCTGCAGGGTGATATGAAAACGAAAGAGTTACGCATTCACCCAACCCAAAAACCCGTAAAACTCTATCAATGGCTGTTAAGTAGCTACGCCAAACCAGGGCAAAGAATCCTAGACACGCATCTTGGTTCAGGCTCAAGCGCAATAGCAGCCCATTATTTCGGTGTTGATTTTGTCGGTTGTGAATTAGACGAGGATTACTACAAGGCAGCAAGTGAGCGATTCGATAGGGAAACTAGGCAGGTGGCTTTGCTATGAACACTGAAACCTTCCACATATCAACACCAGTAACCAGAGCTAATTGCATAGCGTTCATTTCTCAGATTGATGATCCAAACGCAATCGTGGTCATTAAAAACAAAAAAGAGACTCGCAGTGCTGCTCAACTTCGTCTTAAGTGGGTGTGGATGGGTGTCTTACAGAAAGAACGTGCAGGCTTTGAAGGTAGAAACCGTGAAGGGTGGAATCGTTACTTTAAAGGCAAATACATTCGTCCGATCCTGCTTGATCAAGATGAACAGTATCACGAGTTCTTTACCAATGCAGACAGGATGCTTGAACAAGCACCGGATGACGAAACAAGAAAATGGGCTATCAACACATTCCTTGATGCCATCAAAACAGAATGGTTAAACGTCAAAAATATGCACGAGTTCATGACGCTTATTGACCGTTATTGCACACATCAGTTTCAAATAAGTTTACCAGTCCCTAACGACTTGGGCTGGGCTTATGGGCGGGAGGTTAAATCGTAATGGACAGTTTAGCAGCACTAATCATAGCCCAGTTAATCATGATTGCAGCTATTGGGTTACCTATTTTGTGGTGGTTGTCGTGACAGATATCGTGCAAAAAATAGCCTTAACCTCGCTATTTATATTCTTCATTGCCTTCGTGTTTACTGCATACGGAAATTACCTTGGCGTTAATACTGACGCAATTGGACGGGTTGCTCTCTGGTCTTTCTTGATTATGGTCTTATCGGTAATTGTGAGGATTTGGTTGTGAGCAAACTAACCAACAAATCAAAAGGCACTACATGCATACGCTGTGGAAGCTCTGATGCTTATTCAGCCCACTTCAATGGCACATATCAGCACCAATACGGCAAAGGCAGAGGTATCAAGTGCCACGACATGGCCACGGCTGAATTTTGTTATGTATGCGACCAGCTATTCAGAGAGGGCACAACGTCAGGCTTTCACAGTAAAGACGATAGAGACGCTCAGTTTCTGCGCTTCATCATGCTAACCAATATCAGGCGCTTTGAGAGTGGGGTGATTAAGGTTGGTTAGCCGCGAACTATGGCCGCGCCACTGGGCCGCAAAAATACTGGAAGGCAAAACCAAAGAAGAACGGCAAAAGCTATTAGATGAAGTACCAGAGCATTTACAGAATTGGGTTAAGAAAATAGTTGTTAATGAGTTTGAGAGAAGGAGTGCTGGGAGTGGTAAGTAAATATTCAAAAGCTATACACATAGATCCTGAATATATTTCTTCTGTACTGGATTATTGTCCTGATACAGGGGATTTCTCATGGAAGGAAAGACCATTATCTATGTTTGAGTCAGAAAGAATGTTTAGTGAGTGGAATAAGCGGTATTCAGGTAAAAAGGCTGGAGCGGTAGCAAAGTCTCATAGGACATCATATGTGCAAATAAAGGTTAACGGAAAATTATACCTTGCTCATAGATTGGCGTGGGTTATCACTTATGGAAGTCAGCCAGATCAGATTGATCATATAGATGGTGATGGGCTCAATAACAGAATAGAAAATATTAGAAATGTTAGCGGCTCTGAGAACGCTAAAAACTGCAGAATGAGAAAAGATAACTCATCTGGCTACTCTGGTGTTGCATGGAATAAAAAGAGCAAGAAATGGCAGGCAAGTTCTTCAGTAGATAGAAAAATTAGACATCTTGGAGAATTCCACAGTATTGATGACGCTGTTGTTGCTGTTAAAGAGTTTAGAAAGGCTAATGGATTCACGGATAGGCACGGGGTGGAGGATATCTGATGTCTGATGAAGTAGATGTTGCAAACGAAGTAGCAGAACGTAACCTGAATATGGCATTGCAAGCAGCTAAAGGCGTTAAGCGTGAACGCTCTGATGATTGTATAGAGTGTGGCATAAAGATTCCTTACGCAAGGCAGCACGTAACAGGAGGTACGTGTATTTGTGCACCTTGCTTACACATTCAAGAACAACGAGCTAAGCAGATAAGAGGGAGTGGCTGGTGAGTTATCGAATAGTTTACGGAATCGATCCAGATAGCGATAAGCACGGAGTAGCTATCTACGTTGAGGGTCGGCTTATGGAATTAAAAGCCATGTCACTGATGGAGTTGATAGGTGCTGCCAGCACAAGAAAAGAAGACAAGCTTTTTAGTATCGAAGATGTTATGGCAAATCAGTTTGTTTACACAAGAAACCAGAAGTCCAGTAAGGCGCAACAAAGTAAAATCGCTATGCATATAGGACGATGCCAGCAGGCGCAAGTAGAGCTAATGAGAGCCTTAGATAATCTAGGTATTCCATACCAACTACATAAACCTCAACGCGGTAATTGGGCTAAGAATAAAGAGCAGTTCAGAAAAGTTACCGGATGGGACGGGCGCAGCAACGAGGACACAAGAAGTGCTGCTTATTTTGGTTTTTTATCTCTGGAGGCTAAAGCATGAACGGCAAAGGCAGCAAGCGAAGACCTCAGCAAGTAGATGATGCGTTAGTAGCTGAAAACTGGACAAGGGCTTTTGGTAAAAAAGCCAGCTATGAAGAAGCACCCACTCTTAACGATGAAATGCAGCAACACCAGGATAAACATCTTCCTTGGTTTTTAAAGGAGCAGGCGGAATGAATCGTAAGGAAGTGCAGCAGCGTTTTCAGGCGATAAAAAGCATTGTAGTCGCAGAGTTCCCCGATACGTCAGAGGGGAAGTTATTCGCTTGTGTAGTTGGTCAGGCAATTGAAGATGCGCTTATAAAAAACAGTAACGGTTCAGACGAAAGAGACATGCAATCAGCACTCAGGTATTTAGCTGGTGATATGTGGCATGCGGCAAAAGCTGGAGTTGATCCGGATTGGGTTAGGTTAATTTTATTCAGAGTGGGGTTCCCTGATGATACATGCACTGAGAGCGGATGGAAGCACAACAACGCACAGTCAAAAGCAAAAGCGAGACGCAGCAGACTTCTTGCTAAAGCGGTGGGCTGTTTTGGTCAGGAAAGGGTTGCCAGTAAGAGGGTATCCTAAACAATCACCAGAGCAAGAGCGTATCCGCGGTAAAGACACGCGAGAGCTAGAGCTTGATGATACTGATAAGTCAGTTTATGAGGTTGTGAACGGATTAAGCCGAAACCCCAAAAGAATTGTTAGAGAGTATTGGCTATTTGGTAAATCAATGCAGGAAATAGCGTGGGCTGAAAAGCTATCCAAAAGCGGTGTAAAGTGGCGTATTGATGCGGTTAAAGATAAGGTCGCAAGGCATTGTTTAAATAATGTAAATTAACCCTTACACAACCTGCACGAAAGTGGTATAAATAATGTAACGTGAGCGAAGGCTCAACAAATCAGGATAGGAAGGTTACGAAACAGAGAGCCTATCCCTCTATGAAGTTTCAGCAATCAAGCCCCAATCGTTAATTCGGTCGGGGCTTTTTTATTGCATAGCTTTTAATACTACAGCACCGATAAGCACCGTTTTAAATAATAGCGGCTTGTTCTTGTGCCAGTTGAATAACGTTTGTTGTGATACATCAGTTAAAGAAGAAAGCTCAGCAAGGCTTTTAAGCCCTGCTGATTTGCATTGCTGTGATGGGGTCATAAAACACCTGCAATTTTGGCGATTTTAATTATTTCACTATCCGTCTTAAAGCATAGTGAGAAGAAAGTGTCGCCTTCATCAAATGAATAATCTTTATGAGATTGGGCTGAAATTCTTAACTGTTGAACTATCTGCCCGATTAGAGTGCTTTTTTGTTTTGTGTTCATTTGTATTCTCCGTTGTTGTTTTCTTAACCGTTGAATAGATTATACTAAAACTATTTGATAAATACAAGCTATTTATACAAAATAATTTGATTTTTCCCGGCACACCTCTCGATACGAAACCTTAATCATTCGATCATGTGAACACTGACCAGGAAGCTATACAGAGAGAATAGGATATGTGATGGGAGGACTGGAACAGCTAGGGGATGTTTTCTGGGATATCCTGAAAATTATTCTAGGTCTGTTTATCACATATCTATGGAACGAGCTTAACGCTGCAAAAAAGAAACTGAACGAGTTGGATAAAAACTCAGTCACTCACGAAAAACACGATAAAGACGTTGACCTTTTACATAAAATCTATCGAGAGCAGGACGCAAGACTTGAAAAGAAGTTTGATCGGGTTGACGACAGATTATTAACCAAGGTCGATAAATGAATATTTTAATTGTTGATGATGATGAGCTTTCAAGAGAGTTGTTAGCTATCGCAGTGAAGAGGTGCGGTCATTCGTATCAGATGTTTGAGAATGCATACGAAGCAGCAAATCATTTGGCATCGGCAGACTTATTATTGATGGACTGGGAAATGCCAGATAAAAGCGGCGTTGATTTCGTTAAAGAAGCTAGAAGTCACGGCGTAAAAATACCCATCATCATCATTACAGTAAAAGACAGTTACCAGGACATGCATGAAGCAATGTGTGCAGGAGCTAACCAGTTCGTTTCTAAGCCGATAAATGTTAATGAGCTAATAGCTCGAATTAATCTGGCTGAGAAAGAGCTAACAGAATAAAACTAGCTGAAGCAAATATTCAGCCTTTTCCATCAGACGATAACAACGAAACACCAGCTAGCCTATAAGGTCAGTGACCAAAATCAGTGAGGGGCTTAAGCCAAATGCACAATAAAAAAGGTTTAGAGAATAGATTGCAAGCGGTGGCCTAAATGGCTATCTCGCAAGAAAGCTGGGATGTGGCTCAGGCCATGTTTGAAGGTGGGGCCAGCTTACAAGAGATCTCATTCAAGACTGATATTGATAGAAGCACAATATCCAAGAAGGCAAAAAAACTTGGATGGGAGAAGGGGGTCAATCAACAGCTAATCGCCGATGAAGTAAGGGTTGAGACTGAAAAATCAACACTAAATCAACAGCAAGTTGAATATCATGATTTCCAGGTAAGCAGTCAACTTGCATTGATTAAAGATATTGAAAGGTTTTCTAGTAACGCAATGCGGAAAGCGGGTGAGCTTCTTCAGGTTTCCGAAAGCGGATCCGATTTTAAAGCGCTGGTTGAGGGTGTCGATCGAATAAGCGTTACAAACAAGATTAATGAGCGACATGCTAAACCGTCACAGGTACAACAGAACACCCAGATAAATAATGAGCAACCTAGAACACTGGATGACTTTTACAGGCAAGAATAATAACTATGTTGATGAACCCAGCTCTACGAGACTTCTGGGCAACAAAGTCAAGATACAAGGCGTTACGGGGTGGTAGGGATTCAAGTAAGTCCCATGATGCCGCTGGCAACGCTATAAGGATTGCAGATTACTGCACCGTTAAGTTTCTATGCGTCAGGCAGTTTCAGAACAGGATTGATGATTCTGTTTATACGGTACTGAAAGACAAGATTGCTGCATTTGGATTGCAGGACAGATTTTATATAACCAATAACCGGATCAAGAATCTGGTTACAGGTTCTGAGTTCATGTTCTACGGTATTCAGCGAAACCTTACTGACATTAAATCAGTTGAAGGTGCTGACATATTATGGATAGAAGAGGCTGAAGGTCTAACCGAAGAGCAGATGAAAGTTCTTCGGCCTACCATTAGGAAGGAAGGCTCTGAAATATGGCTTATCTGGAACCCGCGATTTAAAACAGATTACATACATAAACGATTTGTTGTTAACCCACCTAAAGACTGCGTTTCTCGATTAATAAATTACGATGAAAATCCTTTTTTATCTGAAACGAGCAGAAAAGAGATTGAGCAGTTAAAAGAAGACGACTACGAAGAATACCAGCACGTTTATCTAGGTGTGCCCAAGGATAGCAGTGAAAACTCAATAATCAGACTTAAATGGATTGAGGCGGCAATTGACGCACATTTAACTGTTTCACCGTCAAGTGGTGAATGGCTAGGTGGGGCAACCGTTGGTTATGACGTTGCTGATGATGGTGATGATACTAACGCTACAACAACAATGGATGGTTATGTAGCAATTCATCTTGATGAATGGAAAGGGCGAGAAGACGAGCTAGATAAATCAGCTAAGCGAGTTGTTAATACTGGCAAGCAATTTAGCGCTACTCAGATTGGCTATGATTCGATAGGTGTTGGCGCTGGTACAGGCTCTCACTTTAATACTCTTAAGTGGCGAAAACATTTCAAATTCAATGCAGCGGCAAAAGTAGCCAAGCCTGAAAAGTATTACAACTCAGCCGGAAAGATTAAAAACAAAGACCATTTTGAGAACTTAAAGGCTCAAGCGTGGAGGGCTGTATCTAACAGGTTTAGAAATACATATCTAGCCGTTACTAGCGGAAAAGAGTTCAGGGCTGATGAAATGATCAGCATATCAAGCGATTTAGATAAAAAGCTGCTCGAGAAGTTAAAAGAAGAATTATCCGTTGTTGAAAAAACCTACAGCACATCAGGCAAGGAAATGGTTGAAAGTAAAAAGCAGCTAAAAGCGAGAGATATTGACTCTCCTAATATTGCTGACTCATTCATTATTGCCAACAGCAGAAACTTGGTTGCTAGATTAAATCTTGGCGACATGCTTTAAAAATGCGTTAACAGCGCGGAGACAAAATGACAAAGCAAAACCTACCGGCCACTGACGGATTAGAAAACGTTATGACAGGCATGGGGACAGCTTCGTCTAAAAATTACCATAGCCATTTTAAACTTGATGCATTTAACGACTATATGCAGCTAGAAGCCGCTTATCAGTCTAACTGGTTAGCACGTCAGATAGTTGATATTCCAGCGGATGATATGGTCCGTGAGTGGCGTGCAATTAAATGTCAGGACGCAGAAAAAATTCGCATTGAAGAAGATAGACACGATTTACAGCAAACAGTAAATGAGGCGCTATCTTGGGGCCGCTTATACGGCGGTGCAGCTATTTTAATGCTGACAAATCAGGACCTGGAAAAGCCACTTAATGTTAACCAAGTTAAAAAAGGTGATTTAGAGCGCCTGATTGTATTTGACCGTTATGAGTTAATGCCGCTTTCAATTAACAACTGGAACCCATTAGCTAAGAATTATCTGATGCCTGAATACTACACGGTATATCAGGGTAATCAGCGTATTCACTGGACACACTTTGCTAAATTCATGGGGGCCAAGCTTCCACGTCGTCAGCGTCAAGTCACAATGGGTTGGGGCGATTCTGAGTTACGAAAATGTATATCTGATTTAAAGCTAGCTGTTGCCTCTTACGAGGGAATATCAGAGTTAATGCAAGAAGCAAATCTCGATGTTATTACGCGTGAAGGTTTAGCAGATGATTTAACGACTGACCAAGAATCTGCTATCACTGACAGATATACCCTATACAGCATGATGAAGTCATTGTTTAAGCTCTCATTGCTAGATGGTGATGAGAAACTAGACAGGATGACGCTCAATCTATCCGGTGTGGCTCCAGTAATGGAGACGCAGATGAGTTGGATGTGTGGCGCATCGAGAATTCCACAAACAAAGTTATTCGGCAAATCACCATCTGGACTTAACTCATCGGGTGACGGTGAGCTAAAAACCTATTACGACGATGTTCGCTCATGGCAGGTTAGTCAATTAGATCCACCTGTAAATGTTCTTGATCAGGTTTTGGTCCGTTCAGCACTTGGCAACATGCCTACAGATTATAACTGGGAATGGAATCGCCTTTATCAGCCAAACCGTAAAGAAGAAGCTGACGCGTCAAAAATAGAAGCTGAAACCGACATTATGTTACTCGATGCTGGCGTTATTCAAAAATCACAAGTGCAGCGCAGACTTCAATCAGCAGAAGCCTATCAATTTAATGATGGACAAATTGAAGAGTTAGAGGGGTTAGAAGACGCTAACTTGTTTGACCGGGATGAGCCAGAACCTACGGCAGATGAATAATGCTACGCGTAGGCATCCAATACAACGTTGAGCTTCAACGGATTGTAAGACAGGTTAAAAAGTCGATCGATAAAGAACTGATACCAGCCATTAAACAGGTTGAATATCGGTATGTGGCTGATGAAGCATGGCCTGACAGAATAAGCAACATTCTCAATATTCTAAAGGCTATCTGGTCATCAAGAGAGTTTGATGAAAAATCAAAGCTGATAGCTGGTGAGTTTGTTAGCTCTACCGTCAAATCAGTTGATAAAAAGAACAAAGCTAAATCAGGTATTGATGCTTTTGGTAACTCAGAACAGATGAATAACTATCTGGCAGCAGCTACCACGCAAAACGCCAACTTAATTAAATCTATCCCAGAGCAATACTTAAACAACGTTGCAAACACTGTCTTAACTGGCATGAGAAACGGTGTGCTGGCGCGTGAAATTGCCAAGCAACTAACAGATGACTACGGCGTAACACAGCGTCGAGCCCGATTTATTGCTCGCGATCAAACAGCAAAGGTTAACGGTGAAATAGATAAGCGGCGTCAAGTCGATGCTGGCTTTGAATATTTCCAGTGGCTAGATAGTGATGATGAGCGAGTAAGGCATAAGCACCGCTTAATTGCTGACAAGAAAACCAAGTACGGCAAAGGCGTTTACAGGTGGGATGACCTACCAAAGAACGATAAAGGCGAAACGATACAACCTGGTTCTGATTTTGGGTGTCGTTGCACAGCTAGAGCGAAAACAACGGCATCAGTTGAAAAGTATATGAAGAGAAGCTCATGACACGCATAACGATTCAAGACAAAAGCACATTCAAGGTTACAAGCCGAGAATTTACCGATGAAGGGTTCTTAAAGGTTCCTGGTCGAGTAGCTAAAACCGGAACGCAACAGTACACGCGTAAAGAATTGCAGCTTGATGGCGATCCTAATGCAGTCGTCACCGTTTACCGTCCAGAGGATGAAGTGTTTAAGGCTGAATCACTAGATAGTTATAACGGCGCTGACATTACCGTCCGTCATCCTGGTGAATTGGTTAACGCTAAAAACTACAGCCAAACATCAAAAGGTGTGGTCCGTGGTTCTGGTCGTCGTGATGGTGATTTTGTGTTAGCCGATTTAGTCATCAAAGACCAAGTAGCTATCGACGACATTAACGCAGGAAATGCAGAGCTTTCAGCAGGCTATACAGCCGACTATGTGGAGCAGGAAGGCACAGCCCCCAATGGCGAGAATTATCAGTACATGCAGCGTGACATAAAGATTAATCACGTTGCAATAGTCCCTATGGGACGAGCAGGACGGCAAGCCCGTATTTTTGACAACCAACGAAGAGAGATAACTATGACTAAAGTCACATTAGATAGTGGTCGATCTGTTGATGTGCAGGACGAGGCAACGGCTCTGCTCGTTACTGATGCATTAGACAGATTGAACAAAGAAATCACTGATTCCAAAGCGGATATTGAACGCCATAAGGCCACAATTGATGCCAAAGATGAAGAAATCAAAACACTTCAACTTAAATCCTCAGACGAAGAGTTAAAAACTCGCGTTGAACGGATTGCAAAAGTAAAAAGCGGCGCTTTGAAAATTGTAGGCGATCAATTCACCTCTGACTCAGTAGACGATGTGGAAATTATGCGCTCAGCAATGCAAGCAGTGCGTCCAGCAACAGATTGGAAAGATAAATCACCTGAATACATTCAGGCTTCTTTCGACATGGCGCTGGAATCGGCTGAAAAGTCACCTGAACACAAGGCTAAAGAGCAATATCAACGCTTAGCTGAAGATGGTGAACGTGGCCAACAATTAACCAATGATGCATACGAAGATTACAGAAAACGTATGTCAACACAAAGCACACAGGAGGCTTAATCATGGCTGTACAAGGCGGATATGCAATTAACCATAATAAAGCCATTGCAGGCATGTTGGTTGATTCACAACGAAACAACACGGTATCAAAACTTAACACTACCAGTGCAACCGTACCTTATGGCGTGGCTGTTGCTCGTAGCGGTGAAAATGGTTTTGAATTAATAACAGATAGTACGGTCATCGCTGATGTCGTTGGTGTGCTTCGTCGTGAAATGAATCGCGCCGTTGCGGATGGCGATGTTCATGGCGCTGTAGTTGATCGCGATGCCAGCGTATTAACGGTTGGCACTATCTATGTTCCTGTTATTACAACAGTAACAGCGGGTCAAGCGGCTTACGTGGTCATCGGTAACGATACTGACCCGGATACAGTCGGTCACTTTTCAAATGCAGCGGGTACGGGCGCTACTACAGCGCTTGCAATGCCTAATGCTAAATTTATCAGCGGTGCTGCTTCCGGCGGTTTAGCTGCATTATCAATTGTTGTTGGAGGCTAAGCATGAGACACACAACTGTTACGCTTGATCGTGACTTGCCAGCTTTAGGGTTGGCGAAGGGCACTGTATTAAGTTTTGATGAAAATATTCGTACAATGGATGATGGTGTTGCATTTTACATCAGCCAGCTTGCGAATTTAGAGGCCCGTATTTACGAGGCTAAATACCTAAATATCAACTACATGGATTTAATCCCAGTTGATACCAGTATGCCTGAGTGGGTGGATAGTGTTGATTACATCAGTATTGATGCGGCAACTATGGGTAAATTCATTGGTGCTAATGCTGACGATTTACCTAATGTAGCGGCAAATGCACATAAATCATCTATTCCTGTTGGTTACGCTGGTAACGCATTTAGCTATAGCCGTGATGAGTTGCAAAAGTCAGTGCAGACACGCATGCCGCTTGATGTGACATTGGCGCGTGGTGCGCGCCGTGGTGCTGAAGAGCATATCCAGAGTGTTGCTTATTTTGGTGACTCTGGGCGTGGCATGACTGGCTTATTCAATAACCCTAACTTAACGCTGGATAACTCAACGTTAGACTGGAATGATGCTGGTACTACAGCGCTTGAGATTTTGGCTGATATTAACGACTTCTTAAAAAGCGTTTGGATCAACTCTTCAAACATTAATGCAGCTAATACGCTTGTATTGCCTTCGGAACGTTGGAGCAAGCTTGCAACTATGCCAGTTAGCGATTTAAATCCAGATAAAACCATTCTGGCGTTACTTCGTGAACGCAATGTGTACACAGAAATGACAGGTCAGCCACTTCGTATCATGCCACGTCTTCAATTATCACAAGAAGAACTGGTTAAATACGATCCAACTGTGACTAAAGATCGCATGATGGCTTACGAGTACAACCAAGAAAACTTGGTTATGCACGTTCCTATGATGTGGCGTCCATTAGCCCCACAGTTAGACGGACTGAAAATCAAGGTGCCTGCTGAGTATAAGGTGTCTGGTGTTGAGTTCCGCTACCCATTGTCAGGTGCATATCGCACATTAATTTAAATATCAAATTAATCAGCTTCAGCCCCGTTAATTCGGGGCTTTTTTTTGGAGAAAGATATGCTTGTTAAAAACAATACAGCCCGAATCATCGGCATTAACAGTCAAGGCGAAAAATCAGTAAAAGTTTTACCTGGTGATAACCCAGCCGTGGAAATCACAGCAAAAATGGCAAAGCTTGATCATGTTAAAGAGCTTATTGAGAAAGGTGATTTAGTTTCAGTAACTAAAGCAACTGAACAAAAAGCAAAAGTATCAGAAGAGCCTAAAGATTAAATAATGGATATAACCTCATCAATTATTACCTCGTTTCGTGGTGTTCAGCTGGCGTTTGCAGATGACACAAAATGGCCTGATGCCATTGTGGAAAATGCACTATATGAAGCTGATGCAGAAACGGGAGGTAGTGGGTGGGGTGGTTTTGAAGATGAAGGTCATAACTTTAAGCGGCGTGGCATGTATTACTACGCTGCTCACTGGTTATCGACTACCTACCTGACACAAGACGCTGGCGATACAAGTAATGTTAGCCCTAACGCCCGTTTAAACGTGTCTCAAAAATCCGTTGGTGATGAATCTATTCAGTACCGGATAACAGCAATGCAGGAAACAGGAGATGACTGGCTTTCACTGACTAACTACGGCGTTCAGTTTTTACGCCTGCGTCGCCGTGCTGGCATGGGTGCGAGAGCAGTCTAGTGACCGTAAAAATAACCGGACTGCAACAAGTCAGGGACGCATTAAAAAAAGAGTTAGACAAGTTTAGTAGTGAGTATGCCTTGATTGGTATTCATGAAGATGCTGGCAATGTTGAGGGTGAAAACTTCACTATGGCAACGCTCGGCGCTACTCAGCATTTTGGCAACGACAGAGTGCCAGCAAGACCCTTTCTTGATTTAGGCGTTGCGAAAGGTAATCAAGAGTACCTGCATACCATTCAGAAAGGCATTAAAGACGGATTAACCAGCAAGCAGATTGTCGAGCGGGTGGGTTTGTTGGCTGTCGGTAATGTTAAAGAATATATAACGGATTTAAGAAGTCCAGCAAATACGCCTAGCACTATCAAGCGCAAAGGCAGCTCTAATCCGTTAATCGATACCGGCGCTATGAGGGCCAGCATCAGACACACCGTATCGTCTAAAAAGCCAGAGGAATCGTTATGAGCTTAAGTATGTCGGGTCATATCGATGATGTGTTTGAATCTGGTGAGGTAACGCTGATTTATAGCACTGGTGGTTATGTTGGCGGTATCTGGCAGGGTGGAACGCCACAAACAGAGACATACACAGCAACTATTCAGCCTTTAACTGATAAAGAGCTTGTCAACCTATTGATGGGTGGTCAGCGGATTTTAGATTCAAGAAAGCTTTATATCAATGACGGAAACCTTGCCTTGTTAAAGCTTGGTAAGGATATGCAGCTTCTTGACGAAGATTGGAAGATTGTCTCTCGCGATGTAAGGGAAAATCGCAATTACGCAAAAATAGTGGTGGTGAGATACGATGACCAATGAAGAGTTATTTGCCATATTACGGTCCCATATATTGGCTTTAACTGGGGTTCCTGAATGCATTCTCTATGCACAGAACGCAGACGCGCCGCAAGGCGAGTACGCCTCAGTAAATCCACGATACGCCATAGGTGAAAGAGGTCAGGCAAACATCTATAACAAAGATGTAATCGGCGACCTAGTTGAAACCGATGTAAGACCACAAGCCATGATAACCGTTGCTGTTGAGTTTTTCCGTGGCGAGGCAAATCAGCGAGCCGAAAGACTATTGCAGATGGGGAAAATCCAAACGGTCACATGGGATTTATTCAAATACAAAATGTCCGTTCGCAACACAAGCGGCGTACTTGATTTAACAGCTATTCAATCCAGTAACTATGAGCAACGAGCACGGATAGAAATCTATCTATGGGCAGAGTTAAGCACTAAATACACCACTAACAACATTTTGGGTACGTCCATTGTGGCGGAAAACGAGGATGGCGACACCATCCAAGAAATTGATATAGACATAAGAGGCTAACAAATGGCTTATCCAGCAGACAGAATCATTCAGGTAAATGCGAGAATCAGCCCTGCTGGTTTGGGCTTTGCCAATTTTGCATCAGCTACATTGTTTGCAGACTCCACAGAAATCGGGGCGCTAACAAAAGACACATACAAAACTTACTTTGATATTACTGAAGTGGCAGCTGACTATGCAGATACCACTGACACATATAAAGCCGCCGCTAAATGGCTAGGCGGAACACCTAAGATGCGTCAAATTAATATCTGGGTTACCGATCCAGCCGATGCAACATTAACAGCAACACTTAACAAGGCCCGTGATAGCTTCTGGTGGTACTGGACGCTTTTCACTGCTGACACATACGCAGCCGAAGCAGAGGTGTTGCTGGCTGCTGCATGGTGTGAAGAAAATGCAAGTATGTTTGTTGATAATCAAACAGGCACAGCCGTTACCGCTATCCGTGACCAAAACGAAACAGGCGATATTGCCACGAAATTAACCACGCTTGGTTATCGTCATGCTTATACAGCGGCACATGCTACTGATGCTTACGCAGGAACGGCACTAGCTAAACATTTTGCAGCCGTCAATTACAGCGGCGAAAACTCCACCATTACAGGTGAGTTTAAAAAATCACCCGGCGTAGCTTCTGAGGATTTAAAAGGCAGTGAAATTGCTGCAATGGAAGCTGACACCAAGAAAGCGACATTTTATGCCACAGTTGAATTGCAAGGCTCATCTGATGTTGGTCGCTGGTTAAATACCATCAC
The DNA here is from genome assembly GCA_011052985.1 of Methylophaga thalassica. Lineage (GTDB taxonomy): Bacteria > Pseudomonadota > Gammaproteobacteria > Nitrosococcales > Methylophagaceae > Methylophaga > Methylophaga aminisulfidivorans_A. The sequence goes on along the minus strand of DRHY01000046.1, from coordinate 14,822 downwards.
GCACAGCACATATGGAGAATATATTGATGATGTGGTTAACCTTGATGCGTTTATTAATACGTTGACGGTAAGCACATACAACACCATTGCAAACGTCCCAACAAAACTGAGACAAACGCCACGAGGACAGGCAGTAATTCTTGCATCTGTTGATGATGATTGCCAGAAATTCATCACTAACGGCTACATGGGGCCACGCATCTATACAGACCCCGATGATGGTATTGAGAAATACACTGTAGGTTATGAAATCCTAACCAAGCCTGAAGATATATTAGTTATATCTGATGAGGATAGAAATATCAGACTATCAGCCCCTATTCGAGTTCGTATATTCCGAGCAGGTGCCATCCATAAATCAATCATCGACCTAAGCGTCTTTTAAGGAAAACTGATATGGCAATAAATAATTTCAGCGTTGAACAGATTGTTGTGACGGTAAATGGTCGAGAAATTACTGATTGGGGCGAGTCTGAGCAACCAATTAGCGAAGCTCCTATTGATCCAAAAGCAACTTTGCGCAGAGGTAAAGGTGGCGGTGCCGTCCGCCTCGATAGGGTGAATCCTGGTAGGGCACTAACTCTATCATTAAACCCAGGAAGTCCAGACTCAGCCTATATGCAATCGTTATTTAATAGCAATGCGACAATTACTTACACAAGACAAGTTATCGGCACACTTGAAAAGGTAATTGGCACTGAAGGTGTAATTGTAAATGATGGCCCTGTAAATCGTGGCGGTCAGACAATATCTGACGATGAATACATGATCGAACTAAACGCCTGGACTGGCCTTAAAGGTGGCGAATAATGTCCAACGTTAAATCATTCACGGTAGGAAGCTCTACTTATAACGTAGCCCGCGCTTCAGCAGTACAGCAAGACGAAGTATTGAGTATTTTGACTGCTGCATTAATTCAGCGCCTTGTTGCTGCTGGTGAGAATAACATTGAGGCAGATGAATCAGTGTTATTCCCAATGATGATGTCACTGCCGTTTCAAGTTAAACAAAAGTTCGATGAGCTTTTAATGTCTCGTATCACAATCAATGGCCGTGAAGATTTTATCGGTTACAAAGACTTTGACGGCAAGGTCACTGACTACAACCGCCTACGTGCAAAAGTATTGAAATGGAACCTTGAGGGTTTTTTTACCTACTGGGCAGAAGAAAAAAGCGCCGCAATAGAGGCAATGCAAGAAAATCAACAATAAACTGGCACCTGATGCGCCCATGCACAGGCATTCACGGTATCTGCCCACCGTTATGTAAATGGGCTGAGCTTAATGACGGTACATATTCACTTGAGGACGTTGAAATGTTTAATCAGACAATGAATCAAATGATTGCCGATTACAAAGCGTCAGTGGCGAATAAATAGTGAATACAATAAAAAACTTCCTTGTCGGTGTAGGTCTTGACACAAAGGACTTTGATAAAGGCTCTGAGAAAGTTGATAAGGGCTTAGATAGCTTCAGAACAAAGGCGGGATTTGCTGGCGCTGCAATGGTGAGCGCCATGGTCGGTGCTGGTCTTGCTGCTGTTAACGCTGGAAGCCGTATAGATAAGCTTAATTTGTCTACTTCCGGCATGGATACATCAACCAAGTTTGTGCATGACTATGGCGGTGCACTAGCCATGCTTGGCGGTGAAGCCAGCGAAGCAGAGCAAGCATTAAAACGTGTCGAGGCGGCTTTAACTAATTTTAGAGTCAAAGGTGATTTTGGTGACTTCCAAAGCATCGCTTTAGCTGGCGTTGATGCAACCGCACTGACTCAGGCCAAAGACGGTGAAGAATTTATAAAAATACTGGCTGAGTTAACACCTGAATTAAACAAAGACCAGCAAAGAATATTACAGGACTCATTCGGCTTCTCTGATGCGGTGATGCAGTCATTGAGAGGCGGTAGGCAAGAGCTAGATAAATCAATTGCTGAAGTGTCAAGGTTAACAGGTAATTTTGAGGATGCGGCAGATGCTGCCCGTAAATATGTCGATAATATGGCTCAGCTTCAGCTGCGAATTGAGGGTGTCAGTAATGCTCTAGCAGTAAAGTTATTGCCAGGGATTAATGGGATATTTGAGTCTGTAAATAATTTTATTGATGAAAACAAAAACTCAATAGTAGCCAAGACTGCAAACCTCGTCGGCATGGAAACGCCAGCAAGAATGCTTTACCGAATGTATGAAGGTGAAGACGATCCATTTAAGTCATGGTCCTTTCTTGGTAATGCATGGGATAACACAAAATCAACTGTCGGCGGTTGGATGGGCGCTGATGATATGCGTCAAGGCGCTGTTGATAGTAGTGATGTAAAAACCATCACGCCTGATTTCACCTTTAGAGATACAAGTACAGGTGAAGTGACAAAATATGCATCACCAGAAATTAAAAACAATTTAGACATTACCCTTGAGTTAGATGGTCGAGCGATTGAGTCAAAAGTCACGAACGTGATTGAAAGGCGCGAGCAGGCGACTATCGATGATATGCAATCAACTACGGTCCGATAAATGAGCGTCATTAATTTACTATTTCGGCAATCACCTAAGCTTGCAGGGTATGAGCTTGATGCTGTTTTAGAAGACACTATTGATGCCAGCATTCAATTAACACGCTATCCGGTTGAGTCTGGAGCGATGGTTAACGATCACCGAATCATTAACCCAATTAAGTATTTCATTACAGGAGCCGTTAGTAATAATCCAATAAAGCCGATATTAACTGACTTTATCGGGCTTGGAACCAATTTAGACAGCAACAACCCATACATAGCGACTGTTGCTGGTTTATCTATTGGTTTTCTGTCTGGCTCAAAGGACACAAGAGCGTCAAGCGCCTTACAGTTCCTTATTGATTTAATGGTGGTTGGTCTACCCTTTGATGTGGATACAGTTGATGCGAATCTGGCTAATATGGTCATTACTCGCGTAAGTAGAACAAGTAACGCACAAAACGAAGGTGGCCTTGAGTTTATCGCTGAGCTTCAAGAATTAATAACGCTCGATAGACTCCCAAGTTTACTGCAACCTTCTCAAGCTCAATTGCCAGATGGCGATCCATCTAAAAGCGCGGCGGCAGCAGATGTTAAAAGTGGTCAAAGAGTAGGTTTAGAGCCAACAGCGGCACAGACAACAGCGATTGAACAAGTAATGCAATTTGATGGGGTGGATATATGATAACCATTCCATTGTTGGCAGGTTCAGAAAACGCTCACCAGCAGTTTTCTATGCAGCTTGATAACAACTACATCGATTTTGTTATTAACTACGTGTCATATCTTGAACAGCCTGCATGGACAGTTGACTTATACCGTGATGGAACACCGCTAATTTACGGCGCTATGTTAGAACCAAACGCTAACATTATCGGTGGCTATCAACTTGGTATAGGCTCAATGGTCTTTATTGGTGAAGAAGTCACGCTAGATAATTTAGGTATTGATAACTCGCTTAACTGGACACCTTAATGTCTCAATACTTAAGACGCTGGCAACTTGATATTGATGGGGTTGAGTTTGCAAGGGGTGGGAGAGACAGACAGTTAAGAATTGTCTTTGATGTGATTGTTTCACCTCAAAATACACAATCATTTGCAGATATCAGGCTGTATAACTTAGCTAAGAGCAGCGTGATAAGTAAAGGTTCAGCTATCACGCTAAAGGCTGGATATGAAAACAGTGTTGATCAGATTTTTAACGGAATAATTACCAATGTTTTGCCAGAGCGTGAAGGCGCAAGCACGGCAACACGCATGCTATGTCGATCAGGTTCTCCAGCCAATGACAGAGGATCGGCAAATTCCTCATACGGCGCAGGCACAAAGATTGTTGATGTATTAAAAGATTTAGCTAATTCATGGCCTAGACGACTTGAACTGGATGAAACACAGTTTAATGACAACCCCGTCTTTATCAGTGGCTTTATTGCTGATGGCGACATACCAAAAATATTAAACGATCTGGCATATCAGTTCGACTTCACATGGGTTAATGAGCGCGGAACGCTGGTTATTACCCGGAAAGGTAAAGCGCGTAAAACACCGATATTTGAGGTTAATCAATACACTGGAATGGTTGGTGTGCCAGAAGTTAATCGCGGACCTGACGGTCTTGGGGTTAACGTTAATATGCGTATAAACCCATACATAAGAACAACTAGCCGAATTAACGTTAAATCTGAGTTCAGTACGTTTAATACGGGCAATATCTTTATTGCACCGCTATCCGGTGACTCATCCGCTAATGGTGTTTATAACGTGCTTTCAATGTCTTACTCAGGCGATAGCCACGGCAACGATTGGGATTTAATGATTGATGCGATTAGACCGGGTGTAGCAGCTACAGAGCAAGCGCCTAGTATTGATGCACAGCAATCAACGGGCTCATTAGTGTGGGGCGCGAAAGTATCAAAAGAATTTAGGGCCAAGATCAGAGAAATTTCTGACAATCTCGGCATTAATGCTGACTGGATTATGTCGGTAATTGCATTTGAAACGGGCAACTCATTTAGTCCGTCAGCATTCAACAAATCAGGTGCAACGGGCTTAATTCAGTTTATACCATCAACGGCGCGCTATTTAGGCACCAGCACAGCGGCCTTATCCAGAATGACAGCGGTACAGCAGCTTGATTTTGTTGAACGCTACTATGAAGACTATGCAAGCCGCATTAGAAATATAGGCGATGCTTACATGGCTGTGTTGTGGCCTGCCGGAATTAATCGACCTGATTCATACGTGCTTTGGCAAAAGGTCGGCAAGTACGCGAGAGAGTACGCACAAAACTCTGGACTCGATAAAAACGGTGATGACACGATTACTCGCGGCGAAGCAGTTGAGCGTGTTAATGACAGCTATAAACAAGGGCTTAAGTATCTACGATGAGTAATTCACCTAACACGAATAGCTCATCTGGAATGATTGAGTCCGCCTTTAGAGAGTTAATGAAGGGCGTTTATACCTGCGTTCCTGGCTACGTTATTTCATTGATTGATTCAGGTAGCAAGCAGCGTGCACAGATACAAGTAGGTATTGAGCGTGTTGATGTAAATGGTGCTTCGTTTGCACTAAAGCCGATTATTGATGTGCCGGTGCATTTCCCTGGTGGCGATTACTGCATTGAATACGAGATCAATAAAGGCTGTGAAGGGCTGATTGTATTCTCTCAGCGGTGTACAGATGGCTGGAAAAACACAGGCGGCATCGCACAGAATCCAATAGGACGTATGCATGATTTACAAGATGCGTTTTTTATTCCTGGATTTCGCAGTAACGGCAACGTGCTTGCTGATTTTCAGAACAACGGTATCAGGCTAAGGAACAAAACAGGCAGTCAGTTTGCATGGCTAAAGAACGACGACAGCATTGAGATTGAAAACGGACTAGGACATATACGCATGGCAGCAGATGGAACGGTCACAATTAATAATGTTGTCATCACTCCTGAAGGACTTATCACTACACCTGAAAATATTGTGTGGGGAGACGGTGCGATTAGTGGTGAAGATCATGTTCACTCAGGCGTTGATCCAGGCGCAGGAAACTCGGGGCCACCAGTATGACGGTAAGAGCATTAGATGAGAACGGCGATATCGTCACTTATGGCGATATTTTTATATCCGGCAGAGAAGAAATAGCGCAAACCTGCGTTACACGCTTAAATCTGTTTTTAGGTGAGTATTTCCGTGATGTAACAGATGGTACTCCTTGGTTTCAGCAGATACTTGGCAAGTTCGGCAATTTGAATAATGTCGAATCTTTACTGAGAAATAGGATTGCACGCACACCAGGCGTAGTAAGACTTCTATCTTTCAATCTTGATTATGACCTGCAAAAAAGAACCATAACTGTATCAAGTTATGTGCTAACAAAATTCGGCGAAACAGAGGTTTTATACAATGGCACAGTTGACAGCTCAGGGTTATAAGTTAAAAACTCAGAACGAGTGGTACGATGAAGAGCGTCAACTTTATTTAGATATTGATGCTGATTGGAATCTCGATCCCTCAACGCCAGATGGTTTAAAAATGGCTCATGATGCAGAGGCGTTCTCTGCACTCGATGAAACACTGCAGCAAGCCTACAACTCAAAAGACCCAAACAAAGCGCGCGGTAAAGAGTTAGATATTGTCTCTGCTCTGACATTCACCACTAGATCACTGGGTACACCTTCAGACGTTGAGTTGTTATTCAGTGGCAATCCCGGCGCAACGGTTTTGTCCGGTGCCATTATTGAATCAGAAACAACGGGTTCAAGATGGGTGATTGATCAGGATTATACCTTGGATGGTTCAGGGCAGGCCACCGCTACAGCAACCTGTACCGCTATCGGTCAGACTCAAGCTGATGCTGGAACGTTGACTAAAATCATTACTACCATGTCAGGGGTTGTGAGCGTTACCAATCCTTCACCAGCTACACCAGGCACAACAAAAGAAAGTGATGCATCATTACGTTTAAAGCGTAAAGCGTCTGTTGCTAGACCAGGCTCAAATCAGGTTGGATCAACGCTTGGTGAATTATATGCGGTGGATGGAGTCAGGCGTGCTAGGGTTTACGAGAACTTTACTGGCTCCGCAACTGTTGATCCAGTATTCAATCCTCACGGTTTACCTGCTCACTCGATAGCCGTCATCGTAGATGGTGGTGATGATTACGATGTCGCTTATGCGATTTATTTAAAGAAAAACCCGGGGCCACCATTAGTTGATGTCGGTGATGATGTAACCGTCATCGTGACAGACGAAGAATATCCAACAAATACACAGCCTATTCTCTTTAATCGACCAACTTATGTCGATATGGTGATCGCTATTGAGCTGACTGATGACAATGATGAATTACCGGAAGACATTGAAAACCTAATACAAGAAGCCTTTCTTGAGTTTGCCAACGGGTCAATGACTTCTCCCTCATGCGGGTTTAGAAATAGAGGTTTTGAAATAGGCGAGTCAGTACCTTATAGCAGTTTATATACACCAATAAACCATGTGATTGAGCCTTACGGCAACGCCTATGTATCGGCGCTTACAGTTAATGGCGCAACAACCAATCAGGCGATTGCGTATAACGAGTTAAGCCGGTGGACGGCATCAAATATCAGTGTGACGATTGCCTAATGAATCTTCCAGATAGAATTTACAGTCAATATCGGACTAAGCCGAAGCTGGTCGATTGGATGAATATTGCCCGTAAACTAGGCGGTGATATAGAAGCTGCGGCTGAAGCGGTTAGATATTCATACGATATTGATACGGCGGCAGGTGAACAGCTCGACATCATTGCAAGAATCGTCGTTATTGATCGCGGATTTATAGCCAACATTCCTCTTGAACAGGTAAGAGCTGATGCCGTTGTATCGACGCAGGCGAGGGCTGGTGATGGTTCAAGAGCAGCAGCTAAAACAGCTGCATCAGATTCAGCTATGTCAGACGGTCTTCTTCGTATTGCCATTAAAGCCAAAATAGCTAAAAACAATGGTGACGCAACTATCCGAAGCATATTAAAACAGATGATGATCATAGCTCCAAATATTGAATACATCTCTGTTTTCGATAATCAGGATATGACGTTTGGTATTGAGTTTTCCGGTCAAATTAATGATTTAACAAGGTGGTCATTATTTAACTCTGACTTAATTCAGAGGCCGCAAGGCGTTCAGTTTTTAGGCATTACAGAGAAATCAGATTACTACAGGGCCGCTCCAACTGCTGACGCGGTAAGAGCTGGGCAAGAGAATATCAGGGCGAGAAGATATAGGGGTCAATAATGGCAATAAATGTAAAAACGAAATATCCAGACAATGCTGATGCAGCGTCTTTAGATTACCCGTCTGGGAGTTTCCGAAATGATTCAACACCTTCATCTGAGGATGGGACTCCATTAGAAGTAGCGTGGATGAACGATTTTTTAGGTAGTCGTGACGCTGTTTTGTTAGAAGGCGGTATCACGCCCAGCGGCGATCCAGATACTGCACAAGTATCAGACTTTTTAAATGGATTGAAGCAGATTATCGCTAACAATACGACTCATGCTCCTGTAGGTGGTTTATTACAGATATGGGACCACATTCCCGGTGTTGATGAGCCTGATAACTCAGGCACAGTGAAATATATCAAATTAACTGCTGGTGAGGATGGTGTAGGTGAGTACAACGAAGGTCTTCTTGCAGGTGAGACATTAGCAGATGGCGGCGGGTTAGGCGACCCAGAAGATGTCACAGTCACGGCTACTATTAGTTATGCAGCAAGCCCTATGAACGGGCAGGTGGTAAACCTAATAAACAGTGAAAAATCAGCTGTCATCCCGGGTGAATCATCAGGAACATTGATTCTGGATGCCATTAGAAACATCACGGGCTCAATAGGTACGGACAGGGCACAAATAACATCTGGTAGTGGTGCATTAGCAGGGCCATCTGGTTATGCAAATGCAAATGCAGATGGTGGCTCATTGAATATAGGAAGAGGATTTACATTTGATGCCTCTCGCGTTGTTAGAACTGCAAGCCGAAACCAAATTAAAGCCCGTGAGGCAACATTTTACATGAGGATCGCATAATGACTGCATACATGAAAGGTGATTTGATTAGTAAAGGTTTTATTGATGATGCTATTGAAATAACAGATGAGAAATATGTTGAGCTTAGAAATTCCATCCTATCGGGTAAAAAAGTCAGCATTCGAAATGGCGAGCCATTTATCTATAGCGGCGACAAAAGAACTGTTTATCAGTTAGTGAATAATTTGGTCACATCGCAAGAAATTCTCAAAGAAGACGAAACACCAGAAGGCTGGCAGGATACAGAACCAACTCCTGAGCCTATCAATTACTCCACAGTCTCAAAACTCAAACTCAAACGCAAGCTAGAACAAATCACAGAAGAAGGCGAAACAGATAGCTTGTGGGTTAAGTTACGCGCCTTGATGATTGCTAATCCTGATATGTGGGATGAGTGGATTATTGCGGGTGATATAGATATTGATGACACCATGTCTGTATCTGCATACACAGCAATGGGTAAAGATAAACCTTGGATGCAGGACTTATTCAATGACATCAATACTCAGCAAAGTTAAGTCATTCATCAGTGTTCGTTTCTTTAATGCTCTAACGCTATTAAGCCAATCTGCAAATGGCTTACTTTTAGGCGGCAATCCTGACGAGTCAATCAGTGCCAGGTGTTTCCGTCAGGGCGAATTAGACGGTGACGCTGGATGGTATAGAGCAATGAAGGTAGTAGATTTTATATTCAGTCCATTTCAAAAAAAGCACTGTTACAAAGCGTGGCTCACTGACTTTACTAACGCTCAGAAAATAGTCCGTCAATACTAACCAAACACCAAACCCAAAACCCAAGGCCGCGAAAGCGGTTTTTTTACGCCTATTAGATGGAGATAAGAATGTCTACCTCAATTACATATGAAGTAATACCCGCTGATGGTTGGGTAGAAATATCCGCGGCTGACGGGCTTGAAGGTCTAGTCTGCAACGATGGAGCCACCTGCCGTTATGCAGAAACAGCATCAACAGAGCCTGGAGAATCCATCAAGGGCACAGTGCTAAAGCGTTCGGAAGAGTTCCCAAAGCTATCAACTAAAAAAGCATGGATTAAATGTGACATTGGGAAAGCTGCAATCTCATTTACTGAGTGGGAAGCTCCAGCAGCATAAATCCAATGACTAATAAAAACCAAGACCGCTTAATTGCGGTTTTTTTATGCCCGGAGAAAATACATGCTTAGTAAATCGGTTTTGGCGGCGATTGTTGGTTTGATGAAGCGGGGCGGTGGTGGCGATGTAAACCTCTCAGGCGGCAAAGTATATGACTCTGCCGAAGGTGACTTAACGACAGTTAGGCTCAGAAATCATGGTGTAACGGGTAGCTCAACAATTAAGTTAGGTGGGATTGCTTGTACAAATATCGTTGTTATTGATGCTGATAATTTCACTGTTGAAGGCCCAAGTGATGACCTGAAACACGGCACAACTTACTCGCTGGAAATCTCATGATTGTTAATAAAGATAATACGAAAGAAGCTTATTTCAATGATGGGAAAGTGTTCACTGGCAAGAAAATGCTTTTAAGTCAGAACACGACTTTTTTTGATATAGCAAGCCCATCCAGACCTTTCATTAATATTTTGAGAAACGCAGCGGTATCAGTTACCAGCGGAACGCCCAGCTGGGAATCTGACGGATATTTTGATGCGACAAATGCAACAGTTAGATTGTTGCATAATGACAGAGAAATGAAAATAAAGACAGGTGTTTATGTTCTGAAATGGCAGGGCACTGCGAATGTTGTAATACATCCCATCAAAGCATATGACTATGTTGAAAATAATCCGGCTGGGAAAATAATCAGACTTAACGTTACAGGTAGAGACAGTTTGGGGGCGTACATCGCGGTCTCTGGTGGAACGTTGACTGACATTTATATGTGCCCTGAGGAGTGGGAAACAGGTTTATTAGCGGGTACACAACTATCCCCCGACTATATTGCAGATATGAGCGGATTTTCAACAATACGCTTCATGGACTGGATGGACACTAACGCTTCACCCGTGATGGAGTACTCAGATTATAAAGTAAACAGCTTTATGACTGTTGGAGGGCATCCTAACAGCACAACAAGAGGCGTTCCGCTGGAAATTATCGCTGAGTGCTGCAACACGACACAATCAAATTGCTGGATAACTATTCCGCACAAACTTGTTGACACTGGAATAATCAGTTTAGTCACGAAATTAAAGCAGTTGCTAGACTCCAATCTATTAATCTACGTTGAATTAACAAATGAGGCTTGGAATTTTGGCGCCGGGTTTAGCGACCAGACAAACTGGCTCAGATTTGGTGGAGTAGCAGCAAACTTAGTATCGATGGACCCAACAACTAATGTAGTTACGCATGCTTCGCATGGAATGACGACAGGAGACGATATAGTTGTATTTAATACGCCGACCCATCGAAATACGGGGTTATCAGCAGGAAGAGAATGCAACTCTATTGTTATTGATGTAGATACATTCACTGTTGCTAGCAACTACGATGATGCAATTGCAGAGATACAATTACCGATTGTCAGCAAAGACATTTTATTATACAAAAAAACAACCGGAGCAGAAGATAATCTGCACAAGTTTTATGCTGAGCGCGCAGTGGAAGTATGGGATTTATGCGAGGCTGTTCTAGGCAATCAGTTAGTTAAAGTTGGAGCTAGTCATTCAAATAACCCATCTACGACCGCAGGTAGATGTGCAGTAATTCGGTATAAACGTGATGCTCATTTTCACGCGATAGCGCCCTACTACAATTTTTTCTTAGATGAGAATTGGTTAGAGTCTTCATACGAGTCTTTATTAGAGACAATAAAGACAGACTGGTATCAGCAATACTTTTTAGACAATATTGACGTGCATTTAGCGGCAACAGGTAGACATAACCTTATTTGTTATGAAGGTGGCAATCATAACTCAATCCCGCCGAATCAGGTTACTACTGCAAAAACTGAAAAACTAGTCGGTTTTTTTAGGTCTGATTATGAGCGTCAAGCAAGGAACTGGTATGTCAAAATGCTGGCAAATCACGGAATAGTTGAATATGCAAACTATTCATCACATGCAGCACCAACAGCAACGGGGCAGTACGGGGCGATGGAGCATATCAGACACACAAACTCCCCTGCATACATGGGGTTTTCTGAGTTTTTAGACGAGGGAGTGCCAAAAAGTGGCTGATATTGTAACAAAAGGAATAAACACCGTAGGTGTAGCCAACTTTTCCAGCGCTAACCCTGTAGTGATAAATATACCAGCATCCACCACTGTTGATGATGTTGTTGTTATTGAGTTTGTATGTAGGAGTTTTGTAGGAGTAGGGGGGTTAGGATTCCCCGCTGGCTTCACAGTAGCCGAAGCTTACGTAGTGCCCGATACGGCAATTATGATTGGGTTTGCGTACAAAATTTATGAAGTATCGGACGGTAGCACTTATACAATAACGTCATCAGTGGAGTTTAATGCTAGCGCTAGATTCGTGCTAAAAACATTAGATAATGTCAATCTATCTAATATTATAGATGCGTATGATCGCGCTGAGAATTTTGTTTCAGCGTTTGATACAAATACAATCATCCCAGCAGGAATAACAGTTGCGAACAGCGGGGCTAGTGTGTTCGTGTTTGGCACTGCTATGGATACTAGCAATCAAGTTTCACCAGCTAATATGCAGATGTTATCCGGTGATTACACTAGAGACTTCAATGATACCACGGATAACTACTATAAATATTTAGCGACATTTCATAAGCAAAGCTCTTCTGTAGGCAGTGAGCAGCCGCCGGATATTTCAATGGACATAACCGCGTCTTACGCTGCGGTGATGACATACTCATTGCAACAAAACGATAATATTGTTATTAACAATGTGACATGGGAGCCACCGAAAGGCTGGGGCTGGATTGCTTATGATGGTTCATTAATACCCACAGAATCGGTGATGAACTACGGCGAGGGTATTCACACAGGTTCAGACGGTGCGGGTACATTAACTGACAGCTCGAAAAACTACACAGTCGATGCGTTAGTTTGGCTTCGTGTTAGAAACACTGTAACAGGCGAAACAGGTATCATCGAAGCTAATACAGCAACGACCATTACAGCACCGTTATCATCAAATGGCACATGGTCAACAGGCGACACTTATTATATTGAGCTAGCCGCTGATATTAACGATCAGATGGTTTATGAGCTAGAGACGAACTTAGGTGGCGCGGTGTCTCTAGCGCCAAACGGCGTGCCTTTAATCACGGGAGTATCTGGCACTCACACATTCAGAATTAAGTTTATTGATGTGACTGACAACAAAGTATCAAGTATTAAAACGGTTACGGTGACGGTAAGTTAAAAAGTTAAGTTTTTATTTAAAAGACCTGCGTAAGCGGGTTTTTTTGTGCCTGGAGAAAGCGCATGAACAAGAAGCTTATTGCCAGCATCATTGGTGCTGGAAGTCTAATAATGGCTAGTCAGCCACTTAAAGACTTTCTTGAAAAATGGGAGGGCGGCGCTCAAGGAATGGCGGTTTACGCGGATAAGCTAGCAAATGGGCTACCTACTGCTTGTCACGGCATAACAAAGCATGTGACTGATGAACCTGTGATTGTCGGTGAGTATTGGTCTAAGGAAAAATGTGATCGCGTTAGAGATACTGCATTAATCAAAGTTCAAACTGAGCTACTTAACTGTATCGGATTTAGACCGCCACAATCCGTGTTTGATGGACTTTCAAGTCTTGCATGGAATGTGGGATGGCCTAAAGCTTGCAAAAGTCAGTCAACAAGGTATGCACGAAAAGGTGACTATAAAACGGCCTGCAATTTATTAGCTGAAACATTTTCAGGAAAACCAAACTGGTCATATGCAAGTGGTCATTTTGTTCAGGGGTTAAATAACCGCCGCAAAGACAACCGAGATAATCTGTGCTTATCAGGTAACTATCAATGAAAACCTACTTAGCTTTATTTGCTGCAGGCTGTATCGCTGGCGCTGTTGTTAATGGCTGGCGATGGTCTGCAGACATGTCAGAATTAAAATCAACCCACACTGCAGAGTTGGCATCTATAACTAACGCTGCAGCAAAAGCAGAAAAACAACTGCAGCAAGACTTAGACGATAACGAAAAGCTATGGGCTACAGCAGAAGAAATTCAATACAGGACGCTACGCAATGCACAGAATGAAATTAATCAGCTTCGCAGTGATGTTGCTACTGGTCGTAAGCGGTTGCTCGTCAATGCAACCTGTCCAGCCAGTAGCGATAAGTTGCCCGAAGCCAGCGCCGATTCCGGCATGGGCGAAAGAGCCGCCCCCAGACTTACTAAAGACGCTGAACCATATTATTACACCCTCGTCGAGCAAATGACTACAATGACCGCTCAGCTTCGGTATTATCAGGCAAGGTGTCAGTAGTCCATCCAATTATCCTTGCTGGAACCCCTGCCACGATTGCAAAGTCCGGCACATCTTTTGTCACCACAGCATTTGCCCCAATTAGCGCATGTTTGCCAATACTGATATCTCCGATGATCTTAGCGCCAGCGCCGATATCAACATGGCCAGCGATTACTGGTGCACCGATACACCCACCCTTTACACCTATAGTGACTTGCTGATGTATTAGACAGTTAGGCCCAATAATAGCTTCAGGGTGAATAACAATGCCGTTTGGGTGAGGTATTGAGACGCCACCACCTATATTGCAATTCAATGGAATGTCAGCACCTGTAATTGCAGACCAAAACCTATGACGAATAACAGATATTTTCTTTAAAAATTTGTTAATAATGTTTTCATTGTCTGCATAGACCTGGTAGTCACGTATTGCACTAATTAGCTTTTTAGACGGTTGCCAAAAGCAAGTAGATTGCTCACGAGCTAGGTCAGGTAGCTCAGCAGATACAACCTTCAATGATGAATCCATATCAAACCTCTTTCGCCATTAATTAAAAATATCACATATAACAAACAGATGTATCTATTTGTTTTTAAATGTGGCGAAAGTGAATTGGTTGCTAAATTATTGATATGTCTTAAATTGATCACGGCCTTCTAAGCCGAGGGTAGCAGGTTCGAGTCCTGCCGGGCGTACCACTTTCCAGTCTTACTTTCCCGTATCTGCATGATATAAGTAATTTTCAAAAAAATTGATGACAATGGATTGCGTCAAAACGTCACTAATGCTACTTTTAGACAGCAATTTATCCCTCCAACTCAATTAAAGAGCTATCTGTGTCACAGAAAACACTTTTTGTCACTGGCGGTGCTGGTT
>DRHY01000045.1 GCA_011052985.1 Methylophaga thalassica | reverse complement strand
GAGCGTGATGATTTTACCGCGATCACCTTTCCTGATGTGTTAACAGAGGCGGCAAGAAATCCACGTATAGCGAGCTATTTAAAGACCCAAGAGGATGTATTTTCATCTCGTCGAAGTACCTTGAAAAGTGAGTTGTCAGCGATTGATGAAAACATCAGAGGCTTGAGTTCTCAGGCTTCAGGATTACAAGCCTCACGGGAGAATAAACAAACACAATTAACTTTTATAAATGAACAGCTAGTTGGTATGCGTGAGTTAGAAAAAGAAGGCTATGTGGCTCGTAATCGCTTACTTGAGCTTGAACAAACCGCAGCACAAATCAATGCCACCATTTCTGAAGATATTGGCAATATTGCACGAGCACGCAGTCAGGTGGCGGAGCTAAAGCTGGAGAAAATTCGTCTTCAGCAACAATATAAAGAAGAGATTAAAGAGCAACTATCCGAGGTGCAAAAACAGGCCGATGCCTTAGCCAGTCAATTAACGGGCTTAGATTATGAGCTTGATAATGTGTTGGTACGCGCTCCGGCCTCGGGCACAGTGGTTGGCTTGAGTGTGTTTACTACTGGGGCTGTGGTCGCACCGGGGTTTAAGATGATGGACATCGTGCCGAGTGATGATTATTTAGTCGTTGAAGGTGAGTTGCCGGTGCATTTGATCGATAAAGTGAGTCCGGGCTTATCGGTCGATTTATTGTTCACCGCCTTTAATCGAAATCTGACGCCGCATGTACCCGGCGAAGTGACGCAAGTATCAGCCGATCGTTTGATTGATGACACGACTGGCCTGCCTTACTACCAACTGATAGCAAAAGTATCGCCAGAGGCATTAGCGATGATGCCGAATTTAACCGTTAGGCCGGGTATGCCAGTGGAAATGTTTGTGAAAACGGGTGAGAGGACGATGATGAATTACCTACTCAAACCGATTATTGATCGCCTCCATCTCGCTATGTCAGAAGAGTAAGGTTTGATGATGTCTGTGATTAAACGATTCGGCCTTTTTATTATTTTGCAGTGCTATTGGCATAACAGTTGGGCGATCAATCTATTGGATGCATACACCATGGCACGAGATAGTGACCCTGCCTTTATTGCTGCCTATTATGCTCACCAAGCGGGACAAGAATATCGAGTGTTAGGGCGAGCGAATTTATTACCCTCCGTCTCAGCAAGCTACACACGCTATGAAAACAGTGCCGATATTGATTTTGATAATGGGCAAACCAGTCGGTCAGAACAGCGAGACTACACCAGTAAAAATGCCTCGGTTCAATTACGTCAGCCACTTATTAACTTTGATGCCTACGCCCGTTATAAACAAGGGATTGCTCAGACGTTCATGAGCGATGAAGAGTATGCGATTCGCGAGCAGGAGCTGATTCTTCGTGTGTTTAATCGCTATGCTGCGGTGTTATATGCACAAGATATGCTGGCCTTAGCAACGATGAAAAAATCCGCTTACGCCGAGCAACGGCAAGCGGATATCTATAAATTCAAACATGGTGAGAGCACCAAAACAGATATTTTAGAGTCTCAGTCTCGCTTTGATTTGGCCGAGGCCGATATTGTTGAGGCAATGGATAATCTGAATGATGCGAAGGCAGCATTAAATAAAATAGTGGGTAGGCCGGTTGACGACATCACTCCCTTAAAAGAACGTTTTGAGTTACTACCACTTGAGGCCAATAAGCTGGAAAATTTACAAACCTTGGCAGCTGAACAGAACGTCGAACTGAAAATACAGCGTTACAGTCTGGATGTGGCAAAACAAGATCTAAATCGTGGTAAAGCCGCACATTTGCCGCGTTTAGATGGCGTAATGAGTTGGAATAATACCGTCTCAGATACCACCAACACCTATAATCAAGAGGCGGTTGTGAAATCTCTAGGGGTGCAATTAACGGTACCGATTTTTTCGGGCGGAGCGGCATCGGCTCAAGTGCGACAAGCGCAGGCAAAACTCTTCAAGGCAAAAGCTGAGTTTTCAGATAAAACTAATCAGGTATTACTTGAGTTGCAGCAGCAGTTCAATATTGTGTCGAATTCAAAGCGAAAATTAACCGCCTTAACTACCGCGGTGAATTCAGCTCAATTATTAGTCAAAGCCACCAAAAAAAGCATTAAAGCAGGCACACGAACAACGGTTGATGTGTTGAATGCTGAAAGCCAGTTTATCGAAGCGAAAGGGGATTTACTGTTGGCTCGATACAATTATCTACAAAGCTATCTCAATCTTAAAAAAGTCATTGGCACCTTAGGTATCAATGATTTATCTGCTGTATCAGCACAATTTAAATAGATCGTTATCTCATTGATATTGCTAGCTTTGTTTGAATTTTTGTTGGTGATGACAAAAAAAGATCAAAAAAAACTGTCACTTTTCCATTTTCAATTGGCATAGAGAGTAAGAACCTCAGAAAAGATCGCTATGAATAATTCCTAGATCTGCACTGAGGCTGTTTTTATTGATGATTTTTTAGTAAGGAAACGGCGCATGGATTCTGTCCCAGATATTGTGGATGCAGTACTAATTTTTTTGGCATTACTGTCAGTACTCATCTGGAGTGTGGCAATCAGTAAGTACATTACATTTCACCGAAATGCTAAACACGATCGAGACTTTCTTACCCTGTTCTCCAAAACAAAAAGCATTCAAGATTTATTGAATATGATGGGGTCGAAACAAAGCCGTTTAGCCAGAGTGGCGCAGGCTGGAATCGATGAACTGACCTCATGGAAACATTTGGCGAATGCGGTGGCGCCGGATGATAAGCGTGAAATGTTATTTCACTCTCTCAAACAGCAAGCCCAAATTGAGCAGGCACGAATGGAAAATGGCTTATCTATTTTGGCGAGTGTCGGTTCAACAGCACCGTTTATCGGTTTATTTGGCACGGTTTGGGGGATTATGAATGCCCTTAAGAATATCACTGCCATGGGCTCTGCCAGTTTAGATGTGGTGGCAGGTCCGATTGGTGAGGCTTTGATCGCCACTGCGATTGGTATCGCCACAGCTGTTCCAGCCGTGCTGGCTTATAACTACTTTTTAAGAAAGGTACGTTTGTCTGCGGCAACGATGGATAATTTTGCTTCTGCCTTTCATCTGCTTGTACTCAAGTCTCGTATCAAAAATGACTAGGGTCATTCCCTTCGTTTGGCACTTAGACATTCTGATGGCAGCTTGCTGCCAGTGAAATAGAAAGGAAATACATCATGGCTATGAATTTGGGGAATGATGAGTCAGCAATGAGTGAAATTAATGTCACACCGCTGGTGGATGTGATGTTGGTCTTGCTGACCATCTTTATTGTGACCGCCCCGTTATTAACCAATGCTGTGCCGGTTAATCTGCCAAAAGCTACGGCGGACTTGTCAATGGACCATTTAGAGGCCGATCACATTAGTGTGACGGAAGAGGGTAGCTTGTATTTCAATGATGTTGAGGTCACGGCTGAAGAATTAGCTGAAAAGCTCAACCTCGCTGCCCAAGATGTTGATACCACCGTCGATATTTTTGCGGATACCAAAGTGGAATATGGCGTGGTAGCTAAAGTGATGGCTGCTGTGCAAAGAGCAGGCATTGTTAAGTTCACCTTTGTGATGGAACCTGAGTCGGTTAAGTGATGCGGACAGTAAGCTGCTCACCTATTGCCTTGATATGAATCATTCAATCCCGGATTTTTCCTCATTACAAACGCTGAAAGCAGATCGTGTGTGGCCCATGTTTTGTCTGGTGCTGCTCATTCATATTGGCCTATTCTTTTTGTTTTTGCCGACGATGATGCATTCACCACCACCTGCGCCGGTGCGTATTCCCGTACAAATATCACAACTCCAGCCAGAACCAGTAGTCGAGCCCCCGCCGATCAAACAAACACAGAAGAAACCAATTGAAAATATAAAACCGCTGCTGACGGCAAGAGAAGATGTGCCTGTTGAGCCAGAGGATATGCTTGTGCCCCTTCAAGATGAAGAAGTTGAGGTTGTTGAAGAACCTGAGCCTGCCCCGGTTATTGAGCCAGAGCCCAAGCCTATTGAGCCAAAAAAGCCGGAACCTAAGAAACCAGAACCTAAAAAGCCTAAACCGAAAGAACCTAAGCCAAAATCGGTTGAAAAACCAAAGCCGGTCGTTGAAAAGCCCAAAAAGGTGGTAGAAAAACCTAAACCAGTGGCAGAACCTGAAGTAGCAGAGCTTGAGCCCGTTGAGACCGAAGAGCCTGTTGAGCCAACAGATAAGGCTGTACCGTCGTCAGACTCGGCGGTATCGTCTACTATCGCCTCTGAGAATGCCTCAGAAAATAGCACCACGATTAATGGCACGGGCACAGATGAAAATGCAACGGGCAACACCAATGCGGTGGGCCGAAATGAAGCCTGGAGTGGCTATGGACAATTACTCTATGCAATGGTGTCGAAAAATAAATACTATCCGCAGCAAGCGATTCGCCGCAATTTAGAAGGCACCGTCATGGTCGAAGTGCGTATCGAAAATGGCCGTATGACCAATATCAATGTATTGGGTCAGGGCAGTGGTCACACCGTGCTGGATAAAGCGGCGAGACAAATGTTAGAAAAGGCGGTGAAAGCCTTACCTGTTCAGGGAAATTTATCAGGTAAGTCCTTTAGTGTGGTGGTACCCGTTAACTTCAAATTGACCAGCTAACAGCAATTTTACGTCTTTATTTTTGCTGTTTAGCTAGAGGCCACTTAGGTCTAAAAGGATGATAGCAGTAGAGCAGTGACAATAAGGCGAGAATAGCGGCAATCTGGTTGAATTGGGTGGGTTGTGTGCTGATATGAGACAAGCTTTCTTGTTGTAAGGCGGTATCTAGACCTGCATCGTCTTGTAGCCGGTGATAACGCATTTTACTGGTCTTAGCGAGCTCAATCAGATAGTCCTCTTTAAGACTCGATAGGTGTTCAGTGCCAGTGACCTTGGCTGTGCCCCAAGGACCATTACGAGGAATATAGCCCTCGATTTTCTTAGGATCAGATGGCAAGCCAAATCGAGAAGCATGAGGCACATCCTCCGCCTTATAAAACCCAATTTGTACACCATCTTCATCAAATTTAGGAATCTTACTTAAGCTGAGATCACCAATGCCGACAATGATCCCTGCCTGCCATTGTTCATCCTCATCATGGTTTTCAAGATAACTAAAATCAGGTGCATAACGTGGATTAATCGGCGGCGCTTCTTGGCCATCGGTAAAGAAGACAAGCTTATTACCCTCAAGCACCTTGTTTTCCATTAATTCACGACTGTTATAGAGGGCTTGGCTTATATTGCTATCGGCCACCCAAGCCATGCGCCAGTCGAGCGCATCAATACTGGCTTGCAAAATGGGGTAGTCCTGACAGACCTCAATGGGAGAATATAGCAGGGCTGGTGCACGTTCGGTAAATACACCTAAGCCCACTTTCGAACCGCAGGGTAAATCACGTGCCGCATTGAGCATGGCTTGTTTGGCTCGGTCTAAACGACTGATCGCGCCACCGTCAGCATTGTTGTAATCCTGCACATTCATACTGCGGGTAATATCGAGCATAAAAACAAGGTTATATCGCTCGACTGAAAACGGAATGGCCGGTAAAAATATGGCTAGTAACAAGAATATGGCGGTGGCGATTAAGGCATAAAGACGTGTCATCACAAAGTCCTATGGTAAGCCAATAGGAAAACCAGGCATGGCAGACCAAAGCTCTTCTGAACTTTCCTCTGCTTCGCCAGCTTCGTTGATATCACCAAGCGGTAAGTCTCTTGAAAGACGCTGTGCTGCTTCTAAATTATATTTTGCGGGCCATAAATTAGGGTCCTGTTTTAAGGCTGATTGATACAGATCTTTAGCTACATCGGCTAGGGCTGTCGCTCTATCAATGCCCATTTTGGTGGCAACTTCGATGGCTTGTTGTAAGTAGAGATTGCCCATATTGAAATAGACACGTTTTAGCTGCTCGGGTGAGCTTTGACGTTCAGCCTGGCCGTAAGCTGCAACGGCATCTTCAAATAAGCCTTGCTGTTGCAGATGATAGGCATAGGCAAAGGCGATATCAGCTTGGCTTAAATCAAGACTATCAACGTCGATTAAAGGACTAACCGGCATGCTCAGTTTTTTTAACACCGTATTCAAGGTTGTTGCTTGTTGATACTGATATAGCTGATGACCTAATAAGCCAACAAAACAGAGGCTGAGCAGTAATAATCCATTTTTCAGATGGACACGACGTAGCATCATGGTTTTCTCTCCAGGGCTTTAACAGCAACTAAGCACAGCACAAAAAACAGTGCCAGCGAATAACACCACGTCGATAAGCTCTGACGTGGCAGTTTTTCTTCATATACCAGAGGCAGACTTTCGAGTTCATCTAGTTCCGCAATGGCCGCTTGTAATGATTCGGCGGTATCTACTTCAAAGGCGTGATAGGGAACGGATAAGGTATTAAAAAATTTATGTAAATGCCGTTCTGGCATTACGCGAGGGTTATCGTCGCGAGATGAGCTGGGTTCGGTGAAAATACCTTGGCCATTTTCCGTTCGTAGGAAGAACCAATATAAGCTGACACGATAACGTTCAAACCATTCACGTAAGGTTTTCTGAGCACGGTGATCCAACGTTGCTGCGCCATCTGACACCAATACGATGACCCGTGAACCCGTATGTGGTTGGTCTTTAAAATAACTTAGGCCCATGCCCAGTCCTTTAGCAACATTGGTAAAGGCCAACCCCGGTGTTTCAAGACTATTAATCGCGGCTTGAATGGCGGATTTATGTTCGGTTAATGGACTGACGTAAAACGGCTGTGTACTGAATCCCGCTACGCCGAATAAATCATGTGGCCGGCGGTTAACAAACTCACTCAATAATCGGCGAGCTGCTTGTGCTTTTGATTGTTCGTTTTCATCGGGTGTTTGGCCACCAAAGGTTTCATTCATACTGGCGCTGCGATCTAAGACAAACACAATATGAGCACCTTGGCCGGTACGAGTGACCGTTTGCTCAATATGATACAAACCTGCCAAACCAACAATAATCATGACGATGGCTAAACTAGCAAATAGTTTGATAAGTCGATTCAGCCAAATGGTCAAAGCATCTAATTGGATTAATTGCCTTCTTGGTGTGCCATGCCGCTCGAAAAGACTGGTGAAAAAGGGTAATAAGCTGAGTGGCAATAGTGATAATAACCACGGGGTGTGAACAGCCAAGTTCATGACGTCAACGACACTTTATCAGCTGCTGCCAATTGCTTGCACAGTTGATAACAGTCCTTAACACGTTGGTTATCGGCTTTCTGGTCAAAAAAGAAGACCTGACGTGATTGTTCAAAAAACGTTTCGATAGCCTGCTTATGTGAGGAAAACTGTGGGTGCTCAATAAGGAATGCATTTATTTGTGAGGCAAATACTGTGTGTTTAGCACGTTGATTAAACGCATCATGGCAAGCTTGTAAGGCCGCTTCAATATCATCTTGGCTGAGCTCACGTCGCCTTAGGTAGGGCTTTAGTTGTCGCTTTGCTCTGGTGAAAGGCGACGCATTTGAGAGAGGAAGCCAACCACTAAAATAGGTTAATAAAAGGATGCTTACGCTGGCTAATACGGCATAGATAAGCATGGGGGTTTTATAGTGAGCGGTGTCTAATAAAAATGGCGAGATATCCGCTTTCATAAACCCCGCTGTTGCATCTTCATTACCGACACCACTAGGTGTGATTTCTTTAATGGGAGACATGGTGAATGACCAGTCTGGCAGTGCGAGACTCACACGTTCATTATTGTCGTTACTAAACACCAGCTCTTGTGAGGGGATGATCAGACGCCTGACGTCTAATGGGGCATAAAAGGTCTGGTAGCTCAATGTGAGTCGGTATAAGGTTTTATCGCCTTGATGTTTTGAGGCAAATTTCACATTGTTTAAATCTAGCCAGTAATTGAGCTCGCCTTTAACAGGAAGTGATGAGAGTGATAGTGAGTAGTTACTATTAACCTTGATAAGGTAATGATGGTGAATTACATCGCCCACCATAATGCCGTAATCACGTCCCTGATCGAGCTGAATAATTTGGGCTGAAGGTGCTGTGTTTTCAGCAAATAGAGTGTGACTAAAGGCAGCTAAAAATACACATAATAAGCACAATAAATGTCGCATAGATGCCTCTATAAAGTGGAAAAGTAACGGCTCATCGCCAGAGGTTCAAATGCATCAAGCAACCAAAATGGGCGTTGATTAAAGCGACGAAATAGGGCGGTGAGATCTGTCTGACGTTGCTGATATTGCTTGGCGATAAGCTGTTGCTGGTGTTTGGTGACAAACACTAAGGAGCTGGCCCCAGATTCGAGATCGGTTAATTCCACAAAGCGCCATAAAGGAAAATCCAGGTACTCCTTGGATTGCCAGACAATAATGGGCACCACGAGATGAGATGACAGCTGCGTCATTAATGATTGCAGTTGAGAATCAGGCCAATGAAAGTCAGATACCACAAAAACCAGAGACGGTTTATTGGGCAAATGTTGATAGAGTTGTTGAGTACCTTGTGCCGAATTGTCCTCAGGCACCAATACGGATAAAGCCTGTGTCAGATCATCTATATCGCTGATACGTTTGCAGTGTTGATTGAGTAAAAAACCAGTAAAGCGATCATTTGCAGCTGCTACAGAGGCCTTAATGCTATCGAAAATAGACGCCGTAATCTGCATTTTATTATCAAATAACATTGACGATGATCCATCAATTAACACGAGCACATCGAGCTTGCTGCGTTGACGAAAGCTTTTGACATGGAGGGATTCGAAGGGATCAGTCAGACTGGCATTTAGATCAATGCGTGAGGTATCAGGTTCATCCATAAACAGGGACTTTTTATAAAAGTCTGCCCCCGTGCCCCGTTGGCGACTTTTGTGTCCACCCAGCATCAAACCACGAATCATCTCCGTCGTTTTGTAATCAAAGGTGGTGTTCATGGTGACTGGATAGTGGCCAAGGCTCGGTCGAT
>DRHY01000044.1 GCA_011052985.1 Methylophaga thalassica | reverse complement strand
TCTTGATTTAGAAATGCGCTTAGCGCTCACCGTAGCTTTGCAGGATTTTGAAGGGGCCTTAGTCGTTGTCTCGCATGATAGGCATTTACTTCGCACGGTGACGGATGATTTGTGGTTAGTCTCTAATCAACAAGCGGTAGAGTTTGATGGTGATTTAGATGATTACCGCCAGTGGCTACTAACAAAAGATAAACCCGAAAAAACAAGCACGGGCATATCAACACCTAATAATAAGAAACAAGATAGACAGGCTGCAGCCGAACAGCGTAAAAAAATGCAGCCGCTCAGAAATGCGGTAAAGAAAGCGGAACAGCTGATGGATAAAGCCAATGAAAAGCTGGCGGATTTGGAGCAGCAATTAGCTGATACAGCGTTATATACCGATGCAAATAAAGATAAATTAAAAGCCCTGCTGCAACAGCAAGGTGATCTTAAAACACAGCTGGAACAAGCCGAAATGGATTGGTTTGAAAGCAGCGAACAATTAGAAGCGGCAGAAGCCGCTGAGGAATAAGTGTGGCGTTACTGTCATTGAAACAGACTACCGTCAGTTTTGGCGGCCCTAATTTACTGAATAAAGTCGATTTTCAACTAGATCGTGGTGAACGCGTTTGTCTGGTCGGTCGTAATGGCGCAGGCAAATCGACCTTAATGAAACTCATTGCTGGCGAAGTCATTGCCGACTCAGGTGAGATGGTGGGTATCCAAGATGTGGTTATTTCACGATTAGAACAAGAAGTACCTACTGGGACCGATGGCACCGTGTTTGATGTGGTTGCTGCCGGTCTTGGTGACGTGGCGCCTATGTTAGTCGACTATCACCACATTATTCATCAACTGGAAACTGATAGCTCAGAAGCCTTATTAGATAAGTTAGAAAAAGCCCAGCATAAGTTAGAAGCCGCGGATGGGTGGTCTTTGGAACAGCGTGTTGAGACGGTTATCTCAAAGTTATCATTAGATCCAAATATGGACTTCAATAGTCTATCGGGCGGTAAAAAACGCCGCGTATTGTTGGCTCAGGCTTTAGTAAAACAGCCTGATATTTTATTGCTCGATGAACCTACCAACCATCTTGATATTGAATCAATCACTTGGTTAGAAGGCTTTCTGAAAAGTTATGGCGGTACGGTTTTATTTATTACCCATGACAGAACCTTCTTACAAGCATTGGCGACACGCATTGTGCAATTAGACCGGGGTAATTTAGTTAGCTTTCCCGGTGATTATGAAAACTACCTCAAAAAGCGTGAAGAGCTCTTAGCTAATGAAGCAGAACAGAATGCTTTGTTCGATAAAAAGCTGGCACAGGAAGAAGTCTGGATTCGCCAAGGAATCAAAGCCAGACGTACGCGTAATGAGGGACGGGTGCGAGCCTTAGAATCCTTGCGTAAAGAACGTAGCGAACGTCGTGAACGTCAGGGTAGTGCCAATATGCAACTGCAACAAGCTGATCGAAGTGGCAAGCTTGTCTTTGAAGCGGAAAACATTAGTCATAGTTTCGATGGTCGAACATTAATTGATGACTTTTCAATTGTCATTCAACGTGGCGACCGTATTGGCATCATTGGCCCCAATGGCTGTGGTAAAAGTACCTTAATTTCTATCTTACTTAACCGTCTAAAACCCGATAGTGGTGACGTTAAAGCTGGCACCAATTTAGAGGTCGCTTTTTTTGATCAATTGCGAAGTCAATTGGATGAGGAAGAGTCGGTTGTGCAAAATGTCGGGCAGGGCAGTGACCATGTTGATATCAATGGCAGCCGTAAACATATCATTGGTTATCTACAAGACTTTTTATTCACCCCTGATCGTGCAAGAACGCCTGTAAAAGCTTTATCTGGTGGTGAGCGAAATCGTCTATTGCTTGCCAAACTATTTACACAACCAGCCAACTTGCTGGTGATGGATGAGCCCACCAATGATCTTGATGCTGAAACATTGGAGTTATTAGAAGATTTATTGCTCAACTATTCGGGTACATTAATTCTGGTCAGCCATGATCGTGCATTTTTGAACAATGTTGTTACCAGCAGTATTGTGTTTGATCCTGATGGCAAAGTACGTGAGTATGTCGGTGGCTATGATGATTGGCTAAGACAATATGCCGATCAAAAACAAGCGGCGCCTCAGACGGCAAAGACACCACAAAAAACAGTGGTCAAACCGACTGAGAAGAAAAAAGCGAAATTAACTTATCAAGAACAGAAAGATCTAGTATCACTACCAGCGTTGATCGAGCAATATGAAATTGAGCAAGAAAAAATCACCGCTATTATGTCGGCGCCTGATTTCTATCAGCAAGATGTGAAAAAAGTGGCATCCGTACAAGATCAGCTTAGTGAGCTCGAACAAAAAATGACTACCGCGTTTGAGCGCTGGGAAGCCTTGGAAGATAAGGCAAACAGCTAAACATTCAACGACATGCAGAAAGGCGGATGGTCAGACCCCATCCGCCTTTAAATAACGGTAGCTCACATGGATGACAGTGTTTGCTCTAGCAGCGTTTCCACATGAACGGCGCTGATAGGTCGACTATATAAATAGCCCTGATACACATCACATTCTTCTTCTTTTAAGAAACTCAGTTGCTCAAGTGTTTCTACCCCTTCAGCAATAACTACCAGTCCAAGACTCTTAGCCAGAGTAATAATCGCTTTACAGATAGCGGCATCTTCTTTGTTAACACTGCATTCTCTGACAAATGCTTGGTCAATTTTTAATACATCGACAGGGAATTTCTTCAAATAACTCAACGAAGAGTAACCCGTACCAAAATCATCAATCGATAATTTAATATGACGTTCTTTGAGTTCTTTCAAGGCAGCGATACTTTCATCAGTATTACCTGTTAGCACTCCCTCAGTGATTTCAAACTCTAGTAATTCAGGGCTAATTTGATATTGCTGACATAAGCGTTGGACAAACTGACCAAGCGTGTTGGAATGAAGGTGATGTCCGGAAATATTGATGGCGATAGGTAATAATCTTGCTCCTTTTTCTCGCCAAGCGACAAATTGCTTAATCACATTTTCTATGACCCACTCACCTACTTCGATAATTAAGTTGGACTCATCAATAACAGGAATGAAGTCAGCTGGCATGATCATCCCAAACTCAGGATGCTCCCAACGAATTAAGGCTTCAAAACCTACGACTTCATTTGTTTCACAACTCACTTTAGGCTGATACTCAAGGAAAAACTGATTTTCACTGATTGCCTTGGGTAAAGCATTTTCTAGTTGGAATTGTTGGAATGAGGTTTCACTCATTTGTTCATAGAATACGCGATAGGTGTTACGCCCGGCTTGTTTTGCCTTGTACATAGCCATATCAGCTTGTTGTAACAGCTGATCAGCACTAATCAATCCCTCGTTAGATAGGGCTAATCCAATGCTCGTAGGAACAATCAATTGTTGCTGAGCTAAGGTGACTGGCTCACGCATGACGGTCAAAATATCTGTTGCTCTTTGTTCTGCTTGTTCTAACGTAATATCACCGCTGAGCATAACGACAAATTCGTCACCGCCCCAGCGACCAACAAGATCGTTGTCACGCATGACTTTTTTCAAGCGGCGAGCTACCTCACACAATAAATCATCGCCGGCTTGATGGCCGAGGTTATCGTTAATTTTTTTAAACTGATCCAAATCTAAAAACATCAAGACTACCGCGCCTTTGGATTGTTCGTAGAATTGAATATCTTGCTTTAACTGAGTCATAAAGTAGGTTCGGTTATACAAGCCAGTGAGAGGATCATTGTAAGCAAGAAGTTTGAGGCGATTCTGTAATTTAATTTGTTGAGTAATATCACGGATGTGTAAGGTGTATTCAACAAGAGATTGTGTCGTGTCTGTCGTTTGGGTGATGACTATTTCAGCAGGAAAATGTTCACTATCACTGCGTTTCAATTCAGCCATATTTTGTCGTTTTAATACCAAACCATCACCACTAACAAAGCCTAATGATAAGTTGTATAACGCTGCTTCACGGCTATCGTCACTGAAAAATAGTTGGAAGAAGTTTTGATTGATGACTGAGCGTTTTGACATGCCAAAACATTGCTCAGCGGCTGGATTAAACTCAATAATTCCACCATTTTGATCAATAGTGACAATGCAGTCCATTGCTGCTTGCAGGATGGCACCTTTACGGAACTCACTTTCTTTGTAAGCAGAAAAAGCTTGATCACGCTGCACAATTTCTTGGTTAACTTTATCGATAACCCGATTGTATTGTTGAGCAATTTGTCCAACCTCTGTGAAGGGTTCTTCGGGGACACGTGATGAAAAATCAGACTTTTTTTGTTGATGATCCATGGCCGCGAGTAGGTCAAATACCTCTGTACTGACACGGTGCTCAGCCACATTCAGGCCTATTAGTTCTGCTTCTGATGACACACGAAGAGGTAGGTAACGATTAATTAACTTGAAGACTAAATAGGATGCCGTAAAACTGTATAGACCAATAGCAAAAATACCAGTTAATTGGATTTCGAATTGTTGTAGTCGATTTAGGCCTGTACCAAGATCAGATAAATCCCCAAACAAAGCAACCGCTAAAGTACCCCAAATGCCAGCAAATAAATGCACTGGAATGACACTAATGGCATCATCAATCTTCTTCCATTCCATTAGTTTGTCACCGTAGAAAACAATGACACCACCAACGATACCAATCAAAAATGCCTGTTCAGAATTAACGGCATGACAATTTGCGGTGATCGACACTAAACCGCCTAACACACCATTGATAATCATTAAGACATCAACATAACCATCGGTGAAATATTTTAATAAGGTGGTAGAGATGCCACCCCATATGGCGGCTACAATCGTATTGAGTAATATGCTCGGAACATCGTCTGACCAAGCTAATGTACTGCCGCCGTTAAAACCAAACCAGCCGAACCAGATTAACATGGCACCAAGTACGGCCATGGGTAAGTTGCTGCCTGGAATACGTCGGTTTGCTTTGTCAAAGCGTCCAATTCGCGGTCCAATAATTAGAATGGCAGCAAAAGCAACCCAGCCGCCTACGGAGTGAACCACCGTAGAGCCGGCAAAATCGACAAATCCCAGTTGTTCTAACCACCCAGTCGGTGTGCCAGAGAATATGCCTGCCCAAGCCCAGTGACCGACAATGGGATAGATAATTAGGGTAATCGTTATCGTAATGACAACGTAACCCATATAGCTTGTTCTTTCTGCAACGGCCCCGGAAAC
Source organism: Methylophaga thalassica (assembly GCA_011052985.1). Classification (GTDB taxonomy): domain Bacteria; phylum Pseudomonadota; class Gammaproteobacteria; order Nitrosococcales; family Methylophagaceae; genus Methylophaga; species Methylophaga aminisulfidivorans_A. Next base: position 5,151 of record DRHY01000044.1, on the reverse strand, counting down.
GAGCGTGGCAGCTGTTCCGCAAAACATCATTTGAAAAATGAAAAAGGTAATTAGAGCCGTGGTTGGTGTATTACCGAACATAAAGTGACTGATGCCAAAAAGGCCGGACACACTATCTCCAAACATCAAGCCAAAACCAATTAACCAGAAAATAGCGCTAGAAACAGTAAAGTCAGTTATGTTCTTTGCAGCCACATTTATACTGTTTTTACTGCGAACAAGACCACTCTCAAGACAGAGAAATCCTGCCTGCATAGTGAACACTAAGCATGCTGAACAGAGTAACCAGAGAATATCCACTGTCATCCCTTTAAAATTTCATGAATGTTATTTTTTACGGGATTTGAAGCAATAAATCTATACGTCAATTAACTAAATGGAAGATCTTCCCTTGATACGTACTTTTATAAAGAGCAAAAAAAAGCCACTTAACTTTCATTAAGTGGCTTTTTATCAATGATTTAATGTAATTACTCGTCTAATAAAGCATCACGTGAATCTGGTCCTTTACGAGGTAAAATCCACATTTCATACATTGACACACACCACATAAAGGCAAACGAGAAAGCCATTGCGCCACCTGCAATGATTACAAGATAGGCAAAATTAGGGTTCAGTTTAGTCAACCACCACGATGTAATATCCACAATGAGGAATGCATAGGGTGTGATAATGACTCCTACTTTGAGTGCTTTTGGTACCCCAGCCGCTAGACTGAATATCAAACCCACAAACATAAAGATGAACGCAATACCAAATAGGTGAATGTGTGAAACGCGTGCTAATGAAGAGAAAGAGGCGCCAGTATCAACCAAAGCTCTTTCTTTTATATTTTTGAATTCAGTGTAATCGGGAATAGGCATACCTGAATCAGCGTTATGGCAAGGAATACAATTGGCTTCAAAAATCTGTTTTATTCCTGTTGCTTCAAACGATTCCTCTGTAGCGCCTTGATGAATCCATGTAATGATAGCAGCGCGATCTTCGTCACTCGCCATTGGCTTCATCGAACCATGCAGTTTATTTTCAAGAAGTGAATTGTTTCTGTTGCCGTAGTAGCTGTAGACAATGTCATCAACTGATAAGCCTAATTTACCATCGGCGAGACCATGGGTCATTTGAATTTGAACAAGTGCCATAAGATAGCCAACAGCAACCACCATCAGGTAACCACTGAATAGGGCTTTGAGTGATGTACCTTGACTGGCGAGGTTTAAGTTATGAGGTGAAGCCATGAGTTTTTCCCTTTATCTTCTATGCCAGAAGTATGGTATTACATTCCATCTGTCATTAGTAGTTATTCACTTGTTATTGATTACTGAAAACACTCTTTAAAAGTTCGGTTGTTCTAGATGCAGGATTTTCACGTATTTTTTTCTCTTCGCTGGCCAGCATAGTGAATAAACCATTAAGTGCTTGTTCGGTAACATAATCAGGTAAATTCACATTCAAATTTTGGCCCACAACAGGGATGTCTGACACTTTGTCAGAGAGTTCGTTGTAGTAACGCGTTGAGCCAACTTCGTCTAAGGTCTCATCAATGGTAGGTTTGAATAAAGAACGAAGCTTATCACTGGTATGTTGCTGGAAGTACTTAGTTGCGGCATCGTCAGAGCCTTTTAGAATATCTCTGGCATCACTGATAGACATATTTTTGATGGCTTCAATGAGGATGTCGGCAGCTTTCGGCGCTGCTTTTTCAGCGGCTCTATTCATGCTAGTTTCAAAGTTATCTGCCAGACTACTCATGCCAAACTGACGCATTAGGCTGCCCGCTTTTTCTACCTGAGGAGGTAGCGGTATTCTGATCTTAGCGTTGTCCAGATATCCACCAGATTTACTGACCTCAGCGATGGCCTTTTTACTACCGACAATAAGTGCTTCTTTAAGGCCAGAAGTAATGGTATCAATGTTGAGTTCTTCATTGGCTGTTGAAGATGTAGATGACTTATCTAATAGTGTTTTACCATCTTCTTTGAGCTTATCGAGCACACTGCCCCAATCTGCGTGAGCTGTGTTTGTATTCATAGCAAGTAGCAAAATGCTGACGAAAAATATGGCTTTTCTTGTCATCTAAAAATCCTATTGTTACCCGATATCTTGTCTAGATTATCGCCGGCTGAGCATGCATTTTATGTGAAAAGGTATCGGTATAGTTTCCTTTTCTAAAAGTGCAAAGCCGGCAAATTAATTACCCGCTTTTGCCTCGGCTACATTGAATGGATTTGTATCCAGTTCTTAGCATGGATGTGCATATCTGATTTGCCCCGTAAACTAAAGTGCAGGTGTTTTACCACTCAGAAATGAAGTACTAAAAACGTTATTTTGGAACAAACTCAGCTGGCGGCTCTGAACCGTCACCGAAGAAAAACTTCTCCATTTCAGTCCTTAGAAAAGCCTGAGATTTAGGGTCAGCAAGAGATAACCTGTATTCATTAATCAACATGGTTTGTTGACTTAGCCACATCTGCCAGGCTTCTTTTGAAATGGATTCGTATAGTTGTTTGCCCATTTCACCTGGATAAGGTGGAAAGTCGAGTCCATCTGCTTCTTTATTCAGTTTTACGCAATGTACTGTGCGTGCCATAGTTGCCTCTATTGAAGTGTGAGTAAAAATGAGCGAACTGGTGCTGGAAGCCCCAGTTGCAAAGCGTCGTTTATTTTATACCACTTGCCCTGATCTGTGTTGGCAACGGCTTGCTGCTGTGTCGCTATAACTAATGGTGTTATCGTCAGTTTATAGTGGCTAAATACGTGTTGAATGACTGGATAGCTTTCGATATTTTTTGCTGAAAGTCCATAGTATTGCTGACAATATTCGGCTACCGAAGCAGTCTCAGTGTTCTCAGGAAAGCTCCATAAGCCTCCCCAAATACCAGATGATGGTCGTTGTTCTAATAGTATTTCCCCTGAATCACTTTGACAGACCAGCCAGTTAGTCTGTTTTGTGGGAATTGCTTTTTTAGGTTTTTTGGCAGGATAACTGAGTACATCATTGCGTTGATAAGCTATACAGTCTGAAACAAGCGGACAGTCATTGCACATGGGTTTAGTTCGAGTGCACAAGGTGGCGCCTAAATCCATTTGTGCTTGAATGTAGTTAGCTATGCGTTTTTTGGGAAGTAATGCTTCCGCTAAAGTCCACAATGTGTCTTCTACTTTTTTATTACCTGGCCAACCGTCAATGGCGTAAAAGCGAGTGAGCACGCGTTTAACATTTCCATCTAAAATAGCGAATTGTTGATGATACCCCAGCGTTAAAATTGCCCCTGCTGTTGAACGGCCTATCCCAGGAAGTGCGACTAATTCCTCTAGTGTTTGAGGAAATTTTCCAGCGAAGTCGCTACAAACAATCTGTGCAGCTTTATGCAAATTTCTAGCTCTGGCGTAATAACCTAAACCAGACCACAGTGCTAATACATCATCTTGCTTGGCTGCAGCGAGCGCCTCTAAATTGGGAAAGGTTTCAATAAATCGTAGGTAATAGTTGATGACTGTACTGACTTGTGTCTGCTGTAACATGATTTCTGATAGCCAGACATGATAGGGCGTCGGTTGCTGTTGCCATGGCAGGTTTTTTCGGCCATGAATGTCATACCAAGCAAGCAGTGCTGATGAAAAATTGAATGATGTTGTCATATAAAAAAGCTCATGCCTTATGACATGAGCTCTTCGGCTGTTGGTTTAGGAATTAAAATAGTTTTTTCAATTTATCTTTTAATGCATCCTCAACGTTTTTGTCTTCTGTTGGTGCATCTTCAGTGCTTGATTCTGATGAGGCATTGCCATCAGTAGATTTAGATGAGCCACCTAAAGCACCTCCAAGAAGTCCTCCGAGATCATCGCCAAGCTTTTCTTTGAGTTTTTCTTCAGCTTTTGATTTGATTTCTTGTTTTGCTTTGTCTTTTATTAGATTCTCTAAATCAACTGTAGGTTTAGGGTTACTAAAGGTACCAGCAATTTTCACTGGTATAGTTAGACCTTTGAGTTCCTCTAATTCTTTGCCCCCTTGGCCTTTTGACGTGCCAACAATGGCCACTTTTAAATTGTAGTCAATGTTTTCGTTACTTAGGTTTGCTGTTCCAGCTCCATCTAATCGTAACAGAGGCGATTTCATCGCTAAATCTTGATTATTGATGACACCATTTTTGGCCGTGAATGTGCCTGTTAGACTAGAAAAGTCAGTCTGCACTGGTGTATCGGTGGAGGCTAGCTTTTCACCCTTTAATGCCGCTTTAGCTTTACGAATAATCTCCGCGATGTTGATCCCTTTCAGAGCACCATCGGTAAATGAAAAACCACCATCGCCATTGAGGGTTTGTTTTATTTGGCTAACGGTAGCACCCTCACCTGTGAGTTTGGCATTTGCACTCGCTGTGCCACTGATTTTTGCTTCACCCGACATGTCTTCTAGTAACTTTTCAACTCGGATATTACTAATTTTCTCATTCAAAGATAGCTTTAATGAATCAGTTCTAGCATCTAGAATGACATTACCTTTGTACTGGCCTTGATAGAGATTTGCACTCATTGGTGTAAGTTTAACCAGTCCGTTTGATGCATCAATCGTAATGTGAATATTTTCGCTTGTTATATCAGTGGCTTTCATTTTGCCAATGTCAATCGTACCTTTGGCATTAATTTGGCGAAGTGGCTCAAGAGGCAATTTTTCTTCTTTAACCGGCTCAGCAGAGTTGTTGGCTTTTTCTTCAGATACCTTATCCTGAGATTTTTCCTTAACCGGAGGTAAATAACGATCGACGTCAATTTGATCTAGCTTCAGTTTGAAATTTAATGCCGGTTTGCTGAAATTATTGACAGCAAATTGACCTGTTAAATTACTGTCATCTAGTGTCACTGCCAAATTAGTCAAATTAACGTTTGTTGTTGAACCTGAAATTTCCGACTTAAGTTCCACTTGTTTCAGTGTGTCAGCATCGCTCATTTCTGGTAGCTCGATATTCATATCTGTTGCTAGCTTTCTCAGGCTGAATGGCTGCACATGTACACTGCCGTTAAAACTGAGCTTGTCTTTGAGAATATCGTTAGCTTTAAAGTCACCCTCTAATAAAAGATCTTGTAGCTTAAGAACAAGAGCAGAAATGGTGACAGTTTGCTTACTCATATCCGCTTTTATTCCTGCACTCATAT
>DRHY01000043.1 GCA_011052985.1 Methylophaga thalassica | reverse complement strand
GTTTTCGAGAAGATTTATTTTACCGTCTAAATGTTTTTCCATTACAAATCTCGCCATTAAGACAGCGAGTAGATGATATTTTGCCATTATCGAATCGCCTACTTACTAAACATGCTAGTCATGCTCGCCGTGTTGCTCCGCAGTTGGATTCTAGTGCTCAAGCAAGTCTACTATCACATAGCTGGCCAGGTAATGTACGTGAATTAGATAACGTATTACAACGCGCTTTGATATTGCAGACAGGCCAGACAATCTCAGCAAATGACATTGTGCTGGGAGCGGTAACGGGTGAGTTAACGAATACCATTAGCGTTACTAGTCATTCTGGTATTGAAAACCAACAATCACATATTAGTGAGCCTGAAGGACATGATCTTCGTTCACAAGAGCAACGTCATATTCTCGACACCTTAGAAAAACATTCTGGAAGTCGACGATTGACGGCGAAAGAGCTAGGCATCAGTGAAAGGACGTTACGTTACAAAATAGCTCGGTTTCGTGAACTTGGTGTAGATATTCCAGAAAAACTTGGCAAGAAGACTGCATAAAAGACAGAGATGTCACCATTTTGTATGGAGTAAAAGAATTATGATCAAAGCTATTGACCCAAACCAGTTGTTAACTCAAATGCGGGCACTACAGTCGCAAGCGGCACCTGCAACACAACCGTTGCCAATGCAAGATGGAACGAATAGTGACCGCGTGAATTTCAGCAACATTATGAAAAATGCTGTGGATGGAGTAAATGACTTACAAAAGACTTCAGGCAGTATGAAAACGGCATTTGAAATGGGAGATCCGAATGTCAATTTAGCTGATGTAATGATTGCTTCCCAGAAAGCGAGTGTGGCTTTCGAGGCGACACTTCAAGTGAGAAATAAGCTGGTTGAGGCTTATCAAGAAGTCATGCGGATGTCTATCTAATCTCACTGTAGTATGAAAAGAGAATTTCTATGGAAAATGCACTAGCCACCACCAATCCCAATACTCCCCAACAGCCATTGCCAACAACAGCTCTGGGGGCAATGCAGGCGAATATGTCACGACAACCTGTTGTGAAACAAATGCTGTTTCTGCTGGCGATTGCAGCGAGTATTGCTGTGGGGGGCTATGTGTTGCTGTGGTCGCAAACACCACCGTATCAAGTGCTTTTCAGTAGCATGGAACCAGCTGAATCATCAGAAGTGGTTAGTGTTCTGCAACAAATGAATGTGGATTATAAGCTCGACCCGGCTACAGGTGCCGTTATGGTTCCTGCGGGTGACTTGCAAGGCTTACGCATGAAGCTAGCAGCAGAGGGTTTACCAAGAAGCTCTGCCTTAGGCATGGAAATGCTAAACCAAGATCAAGGATTTGGCACTAGCCAATTTATAGAACGCGCACGCTATCAACGTGCAATGGAAGAAGAGCTTTCTCGCTCAATCAGTGAACTGAATAATGTTCGTAGTGCTCGTGTTCATTTGGCTATTCCTAAGCAATCTGTTTTTGTTCGCGATCGTAAAGAACCAACAGCATCTGTTGTCGTTCACCTCTATGCAGGAAGAACATTAGACCAAACCCAAGTGGCGGCCATTACCCACATGGTGGCATCAAGTGTGCCAGATATGACTAATGGCAATGTCACCATTGTTGATCAGCGAGGAAATTTGTTGACTCAACCAGAGCGTGAAGCCGGTGTCGCGATGAGTGATACTCAATTGGAATACACGCAAAAGGTCGAAAAGCTCTATATGGACAGAATTGAAAATATTTTGTCACCGATTGTGGGCAGAAATGGTGTTAGAGCTCAGGTAGTCGCGGATGTAGATTTCACTATGACCGAGCAAACACATGAAAGTTATAACCCTGATATGACGGCTATTAGAAGTGAGCAGTTACAGGAAGAAGAACGCGTAGGAAATGGCGGTCCATTTGGCGTCCCTGGTGCATTAGCCAATCAACCGCCTGGTGGTGGAGTCGCTCCTGAACAAGCGACGCCTGAAGATGGCCAAGCGAGTACCGTGACACCAGGTTCGACACGCAAAAGCACCACTAAAAATTTTGAATTAGATCGCACGATCAGTCACACCCGCGTTGCCCCAGGCAATGTGAGAAAGCTCAGTGTTGCTGTGTTAGTCGATGAGCGTCGAGTAGTGGGAGCTGATGGCACGGTGACTTCTGAACCGCTTACCGAGTCAGAAATGACACGAATCAATGCCCTGGTAACAGATGCTATCGGTTTTAATAAAGCACGCGGTGACAGTTTGAATATTGTGAATGCACCATTCTTAGCACCAGAGGTAGTCGAAGCATTGCCTGAAACACCTATCTGGGAACAGCCATGGGTATGGAGCTTAGCTAAGCAACTCGGTGGTGCTCTAGTGGTTCTCTTCCTAATCTTTGGTGTCATTCGTCCAGCCCTTAGAGACATGATGAAGATTCCTGTTACGGATCGAGACGATGAGAGTACGATGACTCCTGAACAAGTCTTAGCAAACGCTAGCGCGAGTGGTGAGGACATTGCTAAACTAACAACCGGTTCTGCACAAATGGAAGAGCAACTTTCAAATGTTCGCAGTCTAGTGCAGCAAGATCCCGCATTAGTCGCGCAGGTAGTAAAAAATTGGACAGCGAGTGACGCCTAATGGCCGAAGAAGCCAGAAAGTTAACCAGTACTGAAAAAGCAGCTGTCTTTTTACGCTCAATAGGCGAGGAAGACGCCGCCTCTATTCTCAAGCACATGGGACCCAAAGAAGTCCAAAAAATTGGTCAAGTTATGGCCACTTTACAAAATGTCACGCGTGAAGAAGTTCAGTCTGTACTCAATAGTTTTGTCGATACGGTGGAGCAAGAAACTGGGCTTGGTATCGGATCGCACGACTATGTACGTAAGATGTTGGTTGGAGCACTTGGTGAGGATCGGGCGGGTAGTCTTTTAGATCGCATTTTATCAGGCAGTAATACCAATGGTCTTGAGCAGCTCAAGTGGATGGATGCCAGAGGTATCTATGAAGTTATCCGGCTGGAACACCCCCAAATTATCGCAATTGTTTGTTCATTTCTTGATGCCGATCAAGCCGCCGATGTATTGTCACTATTTCCGCAACGCGATCAGGCCAATGTCGTCTTGCGTATTGCCACTTTAGATGGTGTTCAGCCCTCAGCCTTAACTGAATTGAATGAAATATTAGAAAAACAATTTAGTGGCAGTGCTGGTGGCCAAACAACAATGGTTGGTGGGCTGAAAACCGCTGCTGATATTTTGAACTTTGTTGATAGCTCTGCAGAATCATCCATCATGGAAAAAATTAAAGAAAGCGAACCTGATCTAGGTCAAAGCATTGAAGACCTCATGTTCGTGTTTGAAAACTTGATTGATGTTGATGATCGCGGTATGCAAACCTTAATGAGAGAAATCCAAACCGATCAATTACAGCTTGCATTGAAAGGGGCGGATGATGCATTGAAAGAAAAATTCATCAGGAACATGTCTCAACGCGCAGGTGAAATGATGCGAGATGATCTTGAAGCAATGGGACCTGTACGCCTCAGCGATGTTGAAGGCGCACAGAAAGCCATTCTCACTGCCGCTAGAAGTTTATCTGATAAAGGTGAAATTATGTTAGGTGGCAGTGGTGGTGATGACTTCATCTGATGACACCTTAGTTACTCAAGAGTCAGACGTGTTATCTGCTGATGAAATAGCTGATGCGATAAAACGTTGGCAGGCACCGAAAATGGTGTCCGTATCTGATGTTGAAGAAGCCCCTAAACAACTTGATGTTAAAGCGATAGAAGCGCTGCAACAGCAAGCACAAGAAGAAGGTTACAAAGAGGGATATGAAAAAGGTCACCAAGCGGGATTCGAGGCAGGTCAGCAAGCGGGTCAAAAAGATATAGAACAGCAGTTAAGCTATCTCGCATCAGCACTGGATACATTGCAACAACCTTTAGCTGAGTTGGATGAGACAGTAGAGCAAGACCTCGTCAACTTAGCTATTACCATGACTAGGCAATTGATCCGACGAGAACTCAAACATCAACCTGAACATGTTATCGGTGCAATGCGTGCTGCATTGAGCGCGTTGCCAATCAGCGACCGAAAAATTACCGTTTATGTACATCCTGATGATCGTGCCATTATTCAGAAAGGCTTATCACTTGATACCGACACAGAACGCTACCATTGGATTGATGATCCTTTACTGACTCGTGGTGGGCTAAGACTAGAAACTGCTGATACCAGTGTTGATGCAACGGTTGAAGCACGTTTGAATAGTATTATTACACAAGTCCTCGGTGATGAAAGAGACGAAGACAATGAGTCAACTTAATCGTCAGCAGAAATTCCAAGAAAAAATGAGCCAATATCAACGTCGTTTGGATTCAAATGATGAGACTGATGTTGTCATAGAAGGTCGGTTAACACGAATGGTTGGATTGACCCTTGAAGCAGTAGGGTTTCAAGCACCTATGGGGAGCCGATGTGAAATTCTAGGCAAAGGTCAAAAACCCATCGAGGCGGAAGTCGTTGGTTTTTCGGGAGAAACCCTTTTTCTGATGCCGACAGGGGATATGCGAGGTTTATTGCCTAACGCTAAAGTTCGGCCAATTCGAAGTGATTCGATGGTACCCGTTGGTGAAGGCATGCTTGGACGTGTTATTGATGGTGCTGGAAAAGTACTGGATGGTAAAGGGCCGTTAAAACTCCATGACAAAGTAGCACTTCATGGTGAACCTATTAACCCGCTCGCTCGCTCTCCTATTAAAAAACACCTTGATGTCGGTGTACAAACCATTAATTCATTATTAAGTATCGGCCGAGGCCAACGTATGGGGCTGTTTGCTGGCAGTGGTGTAGGTAAAAGTGTCTTACTCGGCATGATGACCCGTTTTACAGAAGCTGATGTCATTGTTGTTGGACTAATCGGTGAGCGAGGAAGAGAAGTAAAAGAATTCATCGAAGATATATTAGGTGAAGAGGGTATGTCTCGTTCGGTGGTAGTAGCCTCACCAGCTGATCATTCTCCATTAATGCGTTTACACGGCGCGATGCTTGCAACCAGTATTGCTGAGTACTTTCGAGACCAAGGAAAACAGGTCTTGTTGTTAATGGATTCGTTAACTCGTTTTGCTCAAGCGCAACGAGAGATTGCCTTGGCCATTGGCGAGCCGCCGGCAACCAAAGGTTATCCACCATCCGTCTTCTCATTATTACCGCAATTAGTTGAGCGTGCCGGGAATGGTGCTGCAGACGGAGGGGCTATTACGGCAATTTATACAGTATTAACCGAAGGCGATGATCAGCAAGATCCTGTTGCCGACGCTGCCCGAGCCATTCTTGATGGACATATTGTGTTGTCTCGTCAATTAGCAGAATCAGGTCATTATCCTGCTATTGATGTTGAGGCTTCTATTAGCCGTGTTATGCCTCAGATAGTGTCTCAACAACATCTTCAGCAAGCACAGCAGTTTAAGCAAATTTTTTCTACCTTTAGGCAAAATCAAGATTTAATCAGTGTTGGTGCCTACAGTCGTGGAAGTGATCCTGCGATTGATGAAGCCATTAGTTTATATCCTTCTTTACGTCAGCTATTGCAACAAGGTATGAATGAGGGAGTAAACTGGACTAAAAGTGTTGAGCGGTTACAGCAAGTATTGGATTTACGTGTGCAATTACAAACACAAAATCAATCAGTCACTATTAATTCACCTGCATTGAATACGAATAACGCTAATCGATTTTAACGCTAATGCTGGCGGGATAGAGGAAGTTTGGTAGATGAGTCGAAGTCGTAAATTAGAGCCTGTCATTGAAATGGCACAGCGAGCGAGTGAGGAGGCCTTATCTAAACTGGGTGAACTTAATGCTGTGCTACAGCAACATCAATTACAACTAGATGACTTACTACAATACAGAGCAGACTATTTAGCCCGATTTAGGCGCGATGACCCATTAGTGATGTCGGCTAAGAAAGCACTTGATCTAAGAAGCTTTTTAGTCAAATTAGATCAGGCTGTGTCCAGTCAAGAGGGGTTAGTGAGACAAGCCTCGAGACAAGTCGAAACTCAGCGGCAACATTGGTTGAAGGCACGATCTAAAGAGCAAGCTCTTGCCGCTTTAATGAATCGTTACGATAGTCAAGAACGACAAAAACAACTAAAAAAAGAACAAGCTGATACAGATGAGTTTACAAATAATATTTGGCTCAGAAATAGAAAATAGTAAAAAAAGCATAAATAAATAATGTTTCAGTGTTAGTTGCCGATAGTCAATTAACTACGTGAAAAAATATACAAGAATAAAAGTGATGTCTAAAGCACTTAGCACAAAAAATAATAGGGAAGGGAGAGATAAATGCTGGATTCCGTTATTGAACTCAGTTGTGGTGAGTCTGCAACGATTGCCAAGGCCTCACTATTTTATTCACAGATGCTCTCTGCTATGGCTGAGGGACAGGCGATTCAGGTTGACCTAAGTCAAATTGAACGTATCGACACCTCCATCATTCAACTTTTCTATGCCTTCCATAAAGACGCCCAATTACAAAATCTTGTCATTATTTGGTTAAATCCTTCTCAGGTTTTTCAAGATACAGTGGGCATGCTCGGTATGGGTACGTTTTATGCTTAATAATCAATATAGTATCAACACATTACAAAGGAACTGTTAACTCATGGCGAATATTCTAGCAGTCGATGACTCGGCTTCTATGCGACAAATGGTTGAATTTACATTAAAAGGTGCCGGTCACACCGTGACCAGTGCCAATGATGGTCAACAGGCACTTGATATCGCTAAGACAAAATCGTTCGATCTTGTCATTACTGATGTCAACATGCCTAATAAAGATGGCCTTAGTCTTACACGTGACCTAAGGCAACTGAGCGCATTCAAATTTACCCCAATTCTTGTCTTAACTACTGAAGCTGGTCCTGAAAAAAAACAGGAAGGAAGAGCTGCTGGTGCTACCGGTTGGTTAATTAAACCGTTCAACCCCGATCAGCTACTGGCAACAGTGAAAAAAGTCTTGGGTTAACGTATGCATTTCAACACCCTCTAATGATGGAATAGATATGAGTATTGATGTCTCACAATTTCACAGTATATTTTTCGAAGAAAGTTTCGAAGGTTTAGATACCATGGAAAGTGGGTTACTCAGTATGTCGGAGGGTGAGACTGATGCGGATACCATTAATACAATATTCAGAGCGGCTCACTCCATTAAAGGCGGAGCAGGTACATTTGGCTTTTCTAATATCTCTGAATTCACTCATGGTTTAGAAACACTGCTTGACCAAATTCGCAATGGTGAGCGAGATACAACTAATGAAGCGGTAGAAGTCATGCTCTCGGCTGTTGATACACTCAGAGAAATGATGAGTGCTGTTCAGGATGCGGCCGACATTGATGAAGAAAAAGTAGCACATGTCTCTTCAGAACTGACAAGGTTACTACAATCTGATGAGGAAGCAGCTGAAGCTCAAACAATTTCCGATGAGACTTCCTCTAATGAAACGACGTTAGCTACGGAGCATCAACAAGCCGGCTGGAAAATTGATTTTAAACCCTTACCGCATTTGCTTCAGACCGGGAATGAACCTAGTCGAATGTTTAATGAACTAGCTGAGCTAGGCAAATTAGACGTTGAGTTAGATGATGCTGCGCTACCTCATTTTTCTGACTTAGATCCTGAAGCCTGTTATCTGAGCTGGCAATTACGTCTAGAAACCGATGCGTCCATTGAAGCTGTTCAAGAAGTCTTTGAGTGGGTTGAAGATGATTGTGAGTTGAGCATTAGTCCACTGGTTGATGAGCAACATCAGGACACTACGCAGCTAGAAAAGCCGTTTCAGGACACTGATGCTTCGCCATCTACTGCCCCCATTGCTGAGCAAGCAGTAAGTACGCAATCCCCTGAAAGCACAGCTCCCAAAGTAGATTCGGTAAAGAAAAAACCATCCACACCTTCTACTGAAATGGCCTCTATCCGTGTGGGTACGGAGAAGGTTGATTCGCTAGTTAATCTGGTTGGTGAGTTAGTGATTACACAATCAATGTTGGGGCAAATTGGCGAAAATTTTGATATCAAAATGCTGCCACAGCTTATTGATGGTCTGGAACAACTTGAACGTAATACACGTGAACTACAAGAAAATATCATGCGTATTAGGATGTTACCTATTAGCTTTGTGTTCAATCGTTTCCCTCGTTTAGTCCATGACATGACGAGTAAATTGGGTAAAAAAGTGAATCTGGTCTTGTCTGGTGAACAAACCGAGCTAGATAAAACCGTTATGGAGAAAATTGGTGATCCTTTGGTTCATTTGGTGCGAAATTCTTTAGATCATGGTTTAGAAATACCAGAAAAACGTCTTGCCGCCAATAAAAACGAAGTTGGAGAACTGCACTTAACGGCTTACCACCAAGGAGGCAATATCGTCATTGAGATTAGTGATGATGGCGCTGGTTTGAATGAAGAGAAAATACTCCAAAAAGCCATTGAAAAAGGGTTGGTTGAGGCAGATGAAAACCTCAGTCCAGAAAAAATTCATGAGCTTATTTTCTTACCAGGATTCTCCACAGCTGATGCGGTGAGTGATCTGTCTGGTCGTGGCGTTGGCATGGATGTAGTCAGAAAAAATATCAATAGTCTGGGGGGGAATGTCGAAGTCATATCTGAACCAGGTGTGGGCTCAACTTTCACCATCAGATTGCCATTAACCCTAGCCATTATGGATGGACAAATTATCCAAGTGGCTGAGCAGCGATTCATTATTCCGCTGATATCTATTATTGAATCCGTTGAAATTGAACCTAAGAAAGTAAAACGCGTGACAGGTAAAGGTGAGCTCTACAATATTCGTGATGAATACGTGCCACTAATCCGGCTGACAAATGTATTTAACTTGGATGGTGGGGTTGAAACGTTAGAAGATGGTTTGTTGGTTATTGTTGAGGCTGAAGATCGAAAAGTTGGCTTATTTGTGGATGAATTACTCTCACAGCAACAAGTTGTGATTAAAAGTTTAGAAACAAATTTTCGCAAGGTAACTGGTGTGGCTGGTGCCACTATTCTGGGGGATGGCACAGTGGCAATGATTCTTGATATATCAGGCCTATTGACCATGCATAGAGAACCAGCCAAGCAGTTAAACTCATCTGTGATTAAGGTAGCTTGATGATGAGTCAAATAAACAATACAGAAAATGATGTTTTAAATGTGCTTGATGTGATGGATGGTAATGAAAATGGTGCACTTCAATACCTCACTTTTGAATTAGAAGACGAACACTATGGGGTTGAAATACTTCGCGTTCAGGAAATTAAAGGGTGGGATAATGTGACGCCCATACCTAATACACCTTCTCACGTCTGTGGTGTGTTGAACCTTCGGGGCGTCATCGTTCCTATCATAGATTTACGCTTGTTATTCGGCATGACTTTTAATGAATACACTAAAACAACCGTCGTTATTGTGTTGAAAGTTCAGGGCATCACTCCGCGTATAGTAGGTGTGGTGGTCGATGCCGTTTCTGATGCACAGAGTATCAGCGCTGATGCTATTTCAGTTGCGCCTGATTTAGGAAATGTTGTAAGTACTCACTTTATTGATGGTATCACCAATATTGACGATCGAATGGTGATGTTACTTGATGTCGATAAGCTTCTCAGTATTGAGCAGGTAGGCTGAAGATGGCAGATAGTCGCGTAAGAATTATTGCCATTATGAATCAAAAAGGCGGCGTCGGTAAGACCACGACAACGGTTAATCTTGGTCATGCTCTTGCCTTAGCCGATAAACGGGTTGCTTTACTTGATATGGACCCTCAAGGCCAGATTGCAACGAGTTTAGGATTTTATGATCAGCAAAGTGGCATTGATCTAGTATTGCTTGAAGGTCACGGTATCGACTCAGTGAAATTAACGGCTCGTCCAAATTTGGATATCGTTCCCGCTGGACAACGATTGAATGAGTTTGAACATATCTATGAAGGTGGTGTTGAAAGAGGTCATCGACTTCAAAAAGCCATCAATAGCTCTTCATTAAGAACCTATGATTATGTGCTAATTGATTGTCCGCCATCATCAGGTTTACTTGGCGTTAATGCCATGTTTGCTGCTAGTGAACTGATTATCCCTGTTTCAGGCGATTACTTATCTCTTCAAGGGCTATCACGAATGATGCAAGTGTTGAAACGCTCAGAAGAATTAAGTGGACAGAAGATAAAACTATGGTTGGTTTCCACTCGTATGCAGTTAAGACGAAGACTGACCACTGAAGTCAGGAATCGGGTGCTGAAGTATTTTCCGGGTCGTGTTCTGCATACGCCAATTCGAGAAAATGTGGCATTAGCAGAGTGCCCAAGCTTCGGTAAAACTATTTTTGACTATCGCAAAAAAAGTGCAGGTGCTGAAGATTATCTGACCTTAGCTGAGGATCTAATGATTGGGAGAGCGGCGCATGGCTAAAAAGTCTAATGTCATTGGAAATGATCCTTTAGCCTGGTTATCTGATACGCCGGTTGAGAATGTTCAACCGGTTGCTAGAACCTTACCTGATAGCAGTAAGGTCGAAAACAATATCATTCAAGATAGCGCAAGCCCAAATACCACATCAGCAGTAATGTTAAAAAAAGACAGTGAATTGGTAACGGAAAATTTTGCGCTTATTGCCGAACAGGGTGAAAACATAGCTGCTGATTTTTACGCAGACTTATTTAGGTATTACCCCGAACTGCAGCCTCTTTTTCACGCGACATCGCCACAGGGCCAACAAAAAAAGTTGTTGGCGGCGTTAGTCATGTTAGTCAAACATCTCGAACATCCTGAGTTATTGAACACCTACTTGGATGAGTTAGGTCGACGACATCAAAACTATGGTGTGGAGACAGCGGATTATCAAAAAGTAAAACAGACTTTATTACGCGTTTTGGAACGTTATTCCGGTGACAATTGGACAAAAAATATCAGTCAAGCCTGGGATAAGACATTAGATAACGTCATAAAAAAAATGACCATGGAAGATGACATGGTTGAGGAGAGTGAAATGGGAATTAGTACTGATGAATCTGTGAATACCGCATTCGCACTGGATAACGCGGTAACGGCTATTATGATGATTGATCGTGATTTTACAATCACTTACGCCAATCATTCCACCTTATCAATGCTTGGTGAACACGAGGAAACACTTAAGAGTGTTTATCCGGGCTTTTCTATAAAGACCTTGGTCGGCTCGAACATCGATATGTTTCATACCCATCCCAATCACCAACGCCAAATGTTAAGTGATCCAAATAATTTGCCTCATCAGGCTGATATTCAAGTAGGACCATTAGCCTTCAGACTGAACGTGACAGCGATGTTTAATGAGAGTAACGAATACATAGGCAACATGCTTGAATGGCACAATATAACCGCTGAAAAGCTTCGAAATGCGGATATTCATGGCCAGTTTGAGGCTGTGAATAAGGTGATGGGGGTCATCAGTTTTAATATGGATGGCACCATTATCGATGTAAATGATATTTTCTTGAATGTTGTCGGTTACTCTCGGGATGAGATTATAGGCAAACATCATAGAATGTTTGCTACGCCTGAACTCGCACAAAGTAAAGAGTATCAGGAGTTTTGGGCCAAGTTGAACCGTGGTGAGTTTGATAGTGGTGAATACAAGCGGATAGGCAGTGGTGGTAAGGAAGTTTGGCTTCAAGCCAGTTACAATCCGATTTTAGACCTTAATGGTAAGCCAATAAAAGTGGTGAAATTTGCCACTGAAATTACCGAGTCAAAATTAAAACAAGCCAATTTTGAAGGACAAATATCAGCTATTGATAAAGCGATGGGAGTCATTAGTTTTGATATGGATGGCACGATCAGAAGTGTGAATGATAACTTCCTCAGTGTGGTGGGGTATTCAAGAGACGAAGTGGTAGGGAAACATCATCGCATGTTTGCCACACCTGAATTAGCACAAAGCCACGAATATGCAGATTTCTGGGCCAAATTGAACCGTGGTGAATTTGATAGCGGTGAATATTACCGCGTTGGTAAAAGCGGCAAAGATGTGTGGCTTCAGGCTAGTTACAATCCTATTTTTGATCTGAATGGCAAGCCCTACAAAGTGGTCAAGTATGCTTCTGACATTACAGAGCAAAAACATTTACAAATTGCTGTAGAGAAAACACTTTCAGCCGTTTCTGTGGTCATGAATGCTATGGCTAAAGGGCGTCTTACTGAAACGATGGACGGTGAATTTGACGGTGAGTTTGCCTTACTGCAACAAGCGGTTAATGAGTCAGTAACGAAGATATCTTCTATCGTTCAAGATATCACCGAAGCATCACTTAATATTTCTTCCGCCGCGAGCGAAATATCTCAAGGCAATATTGACTTAAGTCAGCGTACCGAAGAGCAAGCCTCTTCACTTCAAGAAACTGCCGCTAGTATGGAAGAGCTAACCAGTACTGTCAGACAGAACTCTGATAATGCTCGACAAGCCAATCAACTTGCTGTGGATGCAAGGGAAAAAGCGGAAAAAGGCGGCAGTGTCATCCAGCAGGCTATTCAAGCGATGTCAGCGATCAGCGCCTCAAGCAAACGGGTAGCGGATATTATTGGTGTTATTGATGAAATTGCCTTTCAAACAAATTTATTAGCCTTAAATGCTGCTGTAGAAGCAGCTCGAGCAGGTGAGCAAGGGCGTGGGTTTGCTGTTGTTGCCTCTGAGGTAAGAAACTTGGCTCAGCGATCCGCCGCAGCTGCGAAAGAAATCAAAGAGCTTATCAATGATAGTGGTGAGAAAGTGAGAGAAGGCTCTACCTTGGTGAATGAGTCTGGTGTCACTTTAGAGGAGATCGTGGCTGGTGCGAAGAAGGTGGGCGATATTATCTCCGAGATTGCTGCTGCAGGTTCTGAGCAAACATCAGGTATCGAGCAAGTCAATCAAGCTGTGACTCAGATGGATGAGATGACACAACAAAATGCGGCTTTAGTAGAGCAGGCTGCTGCGGCTAGTGAATCACTAGATGAACAAGGTAAACATCTAGAGAGGATGGTGTCATTTTTTGATACCGGAATCACGGTTGAACGTCCTGCTAAGACTGAAGCATTAAAAGCTAGAGTATCGACAAAGCCTTTACCAAAAACAGAAAGTCACTCGTCATCGAACAAAACTACTCACTCAGATGAGTGGGAAGAGTTTTAGACAGAACGCTTTTTCTTAAGGTTGGAGAGATCACATGGAAGCGTTTTCTGTTGAGCATGAATTTGATTTTACAGATAAGCACTTTGCCAAAATTAGGGCATTTGTCACAGCCCACACTGGCATTGTGCTGCCTGATACTAAAAAAGATATGGTTTATGGTCGCTTGTCCAAACATATTCGTCAAAGACACCAAGGCAGTTTTGATTCATTCTGTGAGGCGATTGATAATGCTGATGCAGAAGAGCAAGACTGTTTAATCAATGCTATCACTACAAACCTGACTGCGTTCTTTCGTGAAAAGCATCATTTTGACTTCTTAAAAAACACCGTTCTTCCTGAGTTGTTAATCAAAAATAAACAGACAAAACGAATTCGTATCTGGTCTGCAGGGTGTTCAACAGGAGAAGAACCGTACAGTATTGCTATTTGTTTGTATGACTTTTTTAGAGATAAACCTGATTGGGATGTGAAAGTCTTAGCCAGCGATCTTGATGCTAATGTGGTCAAACAAGGTGAAAGTGCAGTATATGAAGCAATCAGAGTTAAGTCGCTCAGTGAAAATGAGTTGAAATCTTGGTTTGAGAGGGGGACGGGAAAGAATGATGGACTGTATCGAATTAAATCTCCGATTCGTTCACTCATCACCTTTAAACGACTGAATTTACTACATGAATGGCCTGTTAGTGGCCCGTTTGATGTCATCTTCTGCCGTAATGTGGTGATCTATTTTGACAAGGCAACACAATCCGTTCTTTTTTCTCGCTTTGCTGAAAAAATGAGCTCTAAAGCATATCTACTAATTGGCCATTCAGAGTCTTTATTTAATGTGAGTGATCAGTTTGAACCATTGGGCCACACAGTTTATCAGCGGAAAGAGAGTTGATGCTCAAGGAAAAGCCAAATAAACCTCAAGCACTATCAGGATTCGAACATATAAACCGTTACTGGGATCCCCATATTCAATGGTGGGCAGCAAAAATACTGCCAGGCGAAGTCTATGTAACTCAAAATCAAAATGAATTGATTTGTACAACGCTTGGCTCATGTGTGTCTGCCTGTATTCGTGATCCCATTAACGGTATTGGTGGAATGAACCACTTCATGTTGCCATGTACAGGTAATGAGCCTAGTGATTGTTGGCAAGGTTTTGGAAATCGCTACGGTAATTATGCGATGGAAACCTTGATAAATGAATTAATGAAAGCGGGTGCAGATAAGAACAACTTTGAAATGAAAGTGTGTGGGGGAGGGCGAATCATTCAAGGTATGTCTGATGTAGGAAAGCAAAATAGTGAATTTATATTGGAATATGCTGAGCTAGAAAATATTAAGGTCATTTGTTCCGATCTAGGTGATATATATCCACGGAAAGTGATGTTCTTTCCTCAAAGCGGAAAATTAATGATTAAGCATATTCATGAACTTCACAATGACACTATTCAACATCGTGAACAAAGTTATATTGATACCATTAAGTCGTACGATAAAACTAATCAGGTTGAGTTATTTTGACTGGGAATAGGTCATGAAAAAAATAAGTGTCATTGTCGTTGATGATTCTGCATTAATTCGAAAAATGCTCAGTGAGATATTGGGTTCAGATCCAGATATTGAGGTGGTTGCAACGGCTGCCGATCCGTTTCAGGCCAGAGAAAAAATAAAAAAATTTAATCCTGATGTACTGACATTGGATGTTGAAATGCCCAAAATGGACGGCATCACTTTTCTCAGAAACTTGATGCGCCTAAGACCAATGCCAGTGGTGATGGTTTCAACATTAACGGAGCGTGGTGCTGACATTACCTTAGAGGCGCTTGCTCTTGGTGCCTTTGACTTTGTTGAAAAACCGAAATTAGATGTTTCACAAACATTGGGTGACTATGCCGAAGAACTGATTGACAAGGTGAAGGCAGCAGCAGGCACTGACCCTAAATTAATAAAACATAAACAAGAACGACATATTGATGAAAAGCTGACCGCGGATGCCATCCTCGCCAAGCCCACACAAAAAACATCTCTCAAAACAACTGAAAAAATCGTTGCTATAGGTGCCTCAACGGGTGGGACTGAAGCGATAAAAAAAGTGATTTGTGCTCTTCCTGCTAATGCGCCCGGCATTGTTATTACCCAACATATTCCAGTGACATTTAGTGCTGCCTTTGCTGCCCGGGTTAACACCATGGCGGCAATGCATGTCAGTCAAGCCGTGGATGGGGAACAAATCTTACCAGGGCATGTATATATCGCTCCAGGTGATCAACATTTACTGGTTGAGCGAAGTGGCGCACGTTATTACTGCAAACTAAATGATGGCCCTGCGGTGTCGAGGCATAAGCCTTCTGTTGATGTGTTGTTCCGATCGGTGGCTGAAAATGTTGGATTTAATGCTATCGGTGTCATGCTGACGGGCATGGGAGATGATGGTGCCCAAGGACTACTAGAAATGCGTCAAAATGGCTCTGCCAATATGGTGCAGGATGAAAAAACCAGTGTTGTGTGGGGTATGCCAGGAGCTGCATTCAAAGTAGGTGCTGCAGAAACCGTCTTACCGATAGAAATGATTGCAAATGAAATTATGAAACTGAGCAAAAAATAAAGATATTAAGCTCACCTCTCAAGGATAGTTGTTATGAGTATTAAACAGAATAGATTAATCGTCGTTAGCTGGGCCCTTGCTCTAATAATCTCGGGTATTGTTTATTGGATGACAGCAAGTCCATGGGCTTCAGCTTTGACACTAATCTCAGCATTACTCATGTTTCTGATGAGGCCAACAGAATTTATCACTCCTGACGAATCGGAAAAGTCATCCCCAAATCAAAGCACTGGAGATACACAAAATATATCCCTTAAGCAGAATGCATTACAAAATGTTGATGAACAAATTCAACAAATTCGCACTGAAAATCAGCAAATATCTTCTGTGTTAATGGAGGCTGTTGCTTCTTTATCTACCAGCTTTCAAGGACTCAATGAGCAAACGCAACGAGAAGATTCTATGTTGCATAGTCTGATTGACCATTCTGAAAATGAAAAAAGCTTGTCTGACTTCATTAAAGAAACGGAGTCAGTAATGACTTACTTAGTTGATACGCTCTTAAAAAACAGTCAAGACAGTGCAACAGTCATGCATAAATTGGGTGATATTAGTGAGCGAGTTGATGGTGTTATTGAGTTACTTGATGACGTAAAAGATATTGCATCACAAACCAATTTACTTGCCTTAAATGCGGCCATTGAAGCGGCAAGAGCAGGAGAGGCTGGCAGAGGGTTTGCAGTTGTTGCTGATGAAGTTAGGAAGCTGTCTCAAAAATCGGATGATTTCAGTGATGAGATTAATCAAATTACTATGAACGTGAAAAATACCATTAGTGAAGCCAGAAGTTTGATAGATGAGTTAGTGTCTTCAGATACGGACTTAGTTGAAAACAGTAAAGTAAAAGTAGCAGAGATGACAACGACTATGGCCACCTTGAATGATAAAACACAAACGGTCATAGACGGAACGGGAGCCATCAGCAAATCAATCTATGGTCTAGTCAATCAGGCTGTGACCTCGCTCCAATTTGAAGATATGTGTCATCAACTGAGTGAACATATAGAAAAAAGGTTAGTAACAACGCAGGAGTTGGTAGCGTTCGTTCAACATATATCTGATGACGAGTCTCAATCAGCTGAAAGTCAACAATATCAAGAAAAATATGAAGAACTCCAACAGACGCTCAAGCAATTGCAGAAAAAGATATCAGATAATCAGCATAAGTCTGTCACACAACAAAATGTTGATGCAGGAGATATTGAGCTGTTTTAGCAAAGGTTGGCATATTGATTGCTATTACAACCGTAAACAGGTCTAAACGCCACGCTGAGCAGGGAGAGACAATATGCCACAAACGGTTTCGATACAACTGGATGCCATCACCAGTCCAAAGGTGACTCGATCGAATATATCAGCATCAAAAGCAACGGGCGAGTCCTTCTCTAATGCTATGGAAGGACAGGTTAAGGCGGATAAACATAGCCCTGCTAAAACATCAGAAAAAGTAGATAGTAGCGCTGAAAAAGAATCTGTTAGTGATGAAAAACAGATAGCTTCTAAAGAGTCATCCACTACTGAAAATACAGAATCGGCAGACACATCGGAAAAAACTGACGGCGAAGACGGCAACAAATTGCCGGGTAAAGCAGAAGGTCAAGAACAAGGCGGGCAAGCAGAAGCCATTGGTAGCGCACAAACATCTAACGCTGCCACACCAATTGTCAGTCATGTTCCACAAGCACCAAGCACTACTAATGATGAAGCATCGCTAAATGGAGCTGATATAAAATTTACTAAAGCTTCAGATCCGTTATCAACACAAACTAAAAACACCTCTGTTGATCCCAATCTGATCTCTTCGTCGGCTGAACAAAAAGCAAGTAAGGCAGCTAAGACTTCACAGTCAGCTACAATCACCCCTAACTCTGCAAAAGAACAGCAGTCACAGCTAACATTAACGGAACAAAAATCGTCTTTGGTAACCTTGTCTGAGAATGAAAAGGCCGCTATTAAGACGCTTCAGCGTGATGATTTAAAACCAACCCCCAATTTTGCTGAAACCCTCAAGTCGGCATCTACGAATAAAGAAGATGTTGATGGGATTCGAGCGGATCTATTGGATGCAATAAGACGTCAGAGACAAGGTAATACAGAAGATGGACAGGTGGCCACAGCACGCAAAGTACTCGGTGACCAGCAAGCGGCTCAAAGTGAGAACAAACTCAACCTACCTCAGCTAGATAAATCGCCAGGGGAGCGTCCATCAACTACCTTTACCAATGTTTCATCAACATTAGCATCTCAGACTCAAGGGGCTCAAACGTCTAGTTCCTCAACTACGGTCAGTCTACCCATTCAGCCAACCATTCAGAGTAGTGCTTGGTCGCAGGTAATGAATAGCCGTGTCGTGTGGATGGCAAAAGAGGGAATACAACAAGCTGAGTTAAAAATGACGCCTGCGAATTTGGGACCCGTTGAAGTCAAGCTACATATGCAAAATGATCAGGCAACAGTGTCATTTACTGCACAACATGCCGCTACTAGAGACGCATTGGAGCAGGCTTTACCAAGACTACGTGAAAGTTTTGCTGAAAACGGGATACAATTGAATCACGCTGAAGTTGGACAACAGCATCAAGAACAATCAGGTCAGCAGTCCGAGCAAACAGAAAGTTCTCGATATTTTTCTAAAGCAGATGCTGAAGAAGACGCTATAGTAAGTGAAGCTGAAATATCGGAACAATCAGTACAAGAAAATAACGGTCTTAGTTTATATGCTTAAGACCAAATAATAATAAGATCAATCCGGGAGAGACGG
>DRHY01000042.1 GCA_011052985.1 Methylophaga thalassica | reverse complement strand
TTATGCAAGGTGTGGTTCCAGCGCTTATATCACGAGAGATTTTATTAAGAACATCGCCATTGAAAGTAGGTAAGTGGTTATTTTTCATCGTCTGCTGCGTGAGTCTTGCTATTAGTGCCTGTTATGAATTTATCGAGTGGGGTGCGGCAGTGATCAACGCACAAGCCTCAGAAGCCTTTTTAGGTACTCAAGGTGATCATTGGGACACGCAATGGGACATGTTTTTAGCACTAAATGGGAGTGTTTTTGCGCAATTATTTTTGGTGAAAGCACAGGATAGACAGCTAACAACACTATCGATTAAGCACTAAACACTGTCCTATCGAACCTTTTGCGCAAGTGGCACCATTTATCCAAATGGCATTATCAAAAATAGTTGAATCTAGTTTGGCATCACCTAAATTTGCGTGGTGTAAGTTGGCGTAGGATAAATCGGCATTGGATAGATTGGCATTTGATAGATCAGCCTCTCGTAAGTTACTACCGATCAATATCGCACCAGATAACTCAGCGTAACTTAAATCTGCCCGTCTCAAATCAGCATAAGCCAGATCGACTCGACTCATGTCTGCATTCATAAAATTATTGGCAACTAATTGGCTATTTCTCAAGCTGGCATCAGATAAATCGATACCAGAAAAATCTGATTCTGATAATAAACAATTATCCCAATTAACCATAGGTGCGGGAGCTGCACTACAGTTGGGAAGTGGAACGGGTAATTTGGTAGGAAATTGATAGGCTAACGCTAAAATAATGACAAACGTCAGTGACACTAATAATATTGGGATGAGACGTTGTTGGTGTTGAGCCAAATATCGCTGCATGACTTCACGTCGGATTGCTCTGCGTTCTTGCTCTATATCTTCTTCCTCTGCTCGGCGCTCGCCTGTGCGCTGCTTTAGCTGTTGTTGAGAAGGCGGTTTTGAGTCATCGTTACGACGGTCTAGCCCTGTCCTTTCATCTAAATATCGCTGAGTAGCAGCATCTGTTTCCTGTCGTTCTTCTCTAGTCAGGACTGTATAGATTGGCTTCCATTGACGTTTATCTTCTGAAATTTCATCATCTATAGATAGCCGGCCCACTCTGACGTGATTCAATATCACGGGAATATTAAAGGGACCAGTTATCTTGCCTTGTTTTCTAATATAGTGTTGTGCATATTTGTTTTTCATTGCCATGCTCTTAGCAATAATTAGCTTGATATACTAGCACTTTGTGGAGTCAATTAGTCACACTATGCAGATAAACAGCTCACAACAAGCCGCCACTGAAGTGGTGACTAACCCCCCTAGTAAACTACTAGCTTCAATGACTGATGGTGAAACAGTCGAGGCAAGGGTAATATCTCGAACCAACGCTGAGCAAGTAAAGCTGAGAGTGGGAGATAATGTTGTGACTGTGAACACAAAGCAACCGTTGCTCCCTGGTCAATCAGTAGTACTGGAAAAAACCAGTGATAATGGTGTTCCTGCACTGAAGCTGACACCTATTTCTCCAATAGTAGTGGAGAATCCTAAGCTTGAATTAGCTATGCTGAAGGTCGGTCAGCGATTCGTTGCCGAAGTCGTACAAATTATGGCAGAAAATAAATTACTAATCTCCACTCAAACCTTAAATCTTAACGCTAATCAATCCATACAAAACCTCGCCATTAACGGCAATACTGTTTTACCGAAACTGATACAACTCGATGTCTCTGCCTTACCTAAACGTTTTAATGTGGGAAAAAATGTTGATGTCGAAATACTCAAGCTAGATCCACTTCAAGTTAAGCTGAGAGGAGCATCAGAACCACAAACGCGTGAACAAAGTATTCAACAATTCCAGCGTCAGATGGCACCATTATTGGACAGTTCGGCAGCATCTATCAGTAGACTTAATAACTTAGTCACATCAGAATCACTTCCCGAACCAGTCAAGCTAGCCTTGCAACAGCTTATTCAAAATGTCACTGAGAAATCTGCTCTTCAGCAAGTCGAAAAACTGCAGCAGGTTATAGGCAATAGTGGTTTATTTATGGAGGCTAAATTAAAACAAGGCACCGGCGAAATGGGCGGGCTTCCGCAAGATTTCAAAGCTAACTTATTGCGTTTAAGTGAGGCTATTCAGCGTGAAATACAGCAACCCTTTCTGGCAAAGCTGATCGATAATCCTGTATTACTGAAACAGCTACCTACTTCTGTGCAGCAGGCTCTAAATAATATAGTGACTGCTCCTCAAGATATGCGTACTTTACCATCTCAGGTGGCATCAGCTATTGCAATGAGCACTGGCAAAACCCCCATTCAGCTATTAGTCAGTCTTATTGCTGGGTTAAGTTCCACGGTGGAAAGGGTGCCCAATTCGTCCTCAGTTACACAATCAACTATTCCCCCCCAAGTTGGGATGCTGACACCACAGCAGCCGAACACAAATGCCGATCTAACCCTAACAAGGAATAGTGATTTCCAAATGTTACGGGATTTTTTTCACGATGTTGAGTCGGTTAAAGCTCGCGTTCAATTTAATCAGCTGTCTATGGCCAGTGATAGTAATAATCCTAATAATGCCAATGTCTGGTTGTTTGATCTACCGGTTAAAGATAAACAGCAATTGGATATGTTGCAGTTTAAGTTAGAACAGCATCAGCACGGTGGTCATTCAACTGGGAAGGACGATACTATTTGGCAAGTACAATTAAATTTAGAAACTCAAAATTTGGGACCAATGCAAGTACGAATTTCATTACATAACCAGGATGCAAAAATAGTCATGCTGGCTGAAAAGCAACATAGTGCTGATTTGCTGAACGAACATTTAGATACATTAAATAATCGATTGAGCACCTTAGGCATCAATGTTTCTCATCTCAGTTGTAGACAGTCAAAGGTAGAACCTTTGACTGTTAATATTGAATCACATAGAGAAACACATCTCTTGGACATTTCAGTATGAGTTCAGACAATCCTATCTTGCAAGCTATTGCATTAGAATATGATGGTGAAAATGCCCCTATAGTAACGGCTTCAGGGCAGGGCGATATTGCAGAAGAAATTATCCGGATTGCCAAGGAAAATAATATTCCTCTTCGAGAGGATAGTTTATTAACAGAATTATTAGCCGACCTAGAATTGGGTGAAGAGATACCACCAACACTTTATCGAGTGATTGCCGAAGTTATCGCTTATGCTTACCTTGTTTCAGGAAAAGTTCCTGTTAATAAAGGGGAAAATTAAAAATCCGTTAAAAGTATTCCTCTAGAAAGTTTATAATTCGCTTTATAAAAATGATATTAAGTGTTGATTTTTATATATAAAGCCGATATTGTCAGTGACATGTTTATCAAATGGCTTACATCTGTAACCCCCATACTTAATGAAAAATAAATCCAATGACATTTTGGAGATCAGTAATGCATCGAGCAAACGGGCAGGTGAGCCACTTTCGAATGCATCGGTTTCAGAGCTGCTAGATGCCAAAATAATCATTGGTGGTACACGCCTTGCCGAGACGGAATTCACCAAAACTCTATTGGAAATCAGTGGGTTTAAACAATTGCAAAGTACATCTGATTTTGCAGGAGTGATGACATTATTGAGGCAAGGTATTAGAGATGATATCTGTGATATTGATTTATTAATCCTTGATCAAGACTTGCCAAATCTAAAAATCGATCAGCTTAGAATTATCATGGATCAGTTCGATGAATGGCGCTTGATTCCCATCATTGCGCTATGTAAAGAGTCACAATGGGATCATGCTCAAATATTGACTGATCTTGGGCATGGCGTTACATCCATGCTCTACCATCCTCATACGGCGGAATCTTTGCCTGCAGCTGTCACCACAGCATTAGCTGTTAAACAGGAGCGCGACCTAACTTTCAGACGCCAGCTAGAACTAGAAGATGAGTTAGCAAATCTTAAAGTGATGGAGGCTAGATTACAGTTTTCAGTCAATCATGATGATTTAACCGGTTTAGCTAATAGACGACGTTTGGAACACGCACTTGAGTTAACCTTGAGCCATGTTAGAAACTTCATGAGCACGAGTGCTGTGTTTTACATTGATCTGGATAGCTTCAAGGTATTAAATGATGCTGAGGGTCACGAAGCGGGTGACACTCTGTTAGTGCAAGTTGCTAACACTCTGCGACGCTATTTTAATGTCAATGATATTTTAGTCAGAATTGGGTCAGATGAGTTTGCAGTATTAGTTAACAACACGAGTAAAATTCAGGCACTCAAGCTTGCTGAAGATTTAAGAACGTTATTTGATGGTTATGATTTTGAGCATCACGCTCATCATTATCATTTATCTGCCAGTATTGGTTTGAAAATTATTGATTCTGAAAATGCCACCACCGTTGGTGAGGTATTATCACACTCAAATCAAGCCTGTTACACTGCTAAAAAACGCGGCCGTAATCGGGTTCATTTATATAGCCCAAATGATCGAGAAATGCATACGCTTAGGCATAGTGTCGAGTGGGCTCCTCGCATTCGTTCTGCATTGAAAGAAGAACTTTTTTTCCTCGTTTATCAGCCAATCTATTCAATAAAATCAAAAAAAGTATCCCACTATGAATGCCTGATACGAATGAAAGGTGAGGGTAATATAACCTTTTATCCTAACGAATTTATCCCTGTTGCTGAAGCCATGGGCTTAATTCATCAGATTGATTTTTGGGTTGTGTCTAAAGTATTTGAAACGATAGATACCATGCCTAAAGATTTATCATTTGCCATTAATTTATCCGGAAACGTATTTCTAGATGAAAATTTATTCAATCTGGTTAGAGATAAGTTACTCGAAACAAAAATAGAGCCAAGTCGTATTGTGTTTGAAATAACTGAAACGTATGCGATATCAAATTTTGAACAAACCAGAAAAATGGTGTCTGATCTTAGAGGTTTAGGTTGCCGATTTGCGTTAGATGATTTTGGTGCAGGTTTTAATTCTTATAGTTATTTGAAACATTTTCCCGTCGATATTCTCAAAATTGACGGTGGTTTTATCACGGATCTCGATAATGATCCGGTTGATCAACAATTAGTAAAATCAATGATTGATATTGCCCATAGTTTAGGCAAAAAAACAGTCGCTGAATTTGTTGAACGACAGAGCACGTATGATCTCCTTGAAAGCTATGGCGTCGACATGGTTCAGGGCTACCTGATAGGTAAACCGGCCAACAAGGTTGCTTAGAAACATCACTGCTTCTAGTGTAGGCTCTTCGAGTTACCATGAAGGGTGGCAATCAGATGCGCTTCCTCATTACTCAAATTACAATTAGTCATCAGTTGTTCTATATCAGCTCCTTTCTTTGCTAAGCGAATAGCGTGATCATAACCTGGTTGATGATTAGCCGATAGATCCATACTATTTTGATGGTCTTTAAGTTTTGAAAGGGTCTGTTCAAATTTTAAAATTCGCTCGTCTGTTCCTGCTGCCCCAGCAGTCAGTGCAGCAAGTTGATTTTGTAAAAGATGGATTCGCTGAGTTTGGCTCTGATAGAGTTTCAACAGGCGCATTGAGGCAAGACCTAAGACTATGAATACTGCTGTCATTACGGTTGTAACAATATAAATGGCCATTTGCTTTATCCTCCAGTCTTTAACACATCAATGCTGAGCATTAAAAACCTGAAATATCTGATATTTCTTCATCATTCAACAGCTTATTCACATCAACCAAAATTAATAAATACTTTTCACGTTTACAAACGCCTTGGATGAAGCGAGAGCTATCATCACTCACATTTGGAGCGGTATCAATTTCTGACTGTCGTAAATAAACTACCTCTGCAACACTATCCACTAACATTCCGATAACATGTCCTGATACTTCGGCAATGATGATTCGTGCTCTGTCATCTGCTTCAATTGCGCCCAAACCAAACCGCATCCTCGAGTCTATAACGGTAACCACATTACCGCGAAGATTGATGATGCCAAGGACATATGGCGGTGCACCAGGAACAGGCGCGATCTCAGTCAGGCGTAACACTTCCTGTACTTGCATAACATTGATACCGTAATATTCTTCTTCAAGCTGGTAGGTAACCCACTGTAAGATAGGATCATCAGTATTATTGTCAATCTCACTCATATTTTTGACCTTCTTCTGGTGCTGCCAATTTTATGGCAGTATGCAAATAATTCATAAGCAGACATCATGCCAATTAACTTTTTTGAATGGCATTGATGAGTGTTCTTATGTCGATAACACTGTGCATTGATTCACTGACAACACCAATGAACCAAGATCGTTGTGATATATTTTGGCGCCAATTTATCTCACTACTATTTTTATTAATGATCTGCTGAATATTATCGCAGGCGATACCTAATTGACGATCCTGTGTTAATAAAATGTAGCTTGCAGAAAGCGGTCTTTCTTTTTCTGGGGCTTCAATTAATGTCCTTGGATCTACTACATTAGTATTATGTTGCTGATCACTATATATGCCAACTTCCCATGAGCGCCGACCTGGAATTTGGTTCAGTCCATGTTCTGGCCAGCGAATAATATTGTCGAGTTCATCGACATTCAGCGCGACCTTCATTCCCCCAATTTCACACAATAGTAGTTTAAGGCTGATATTTTCTTGAACGATAACAGGCTCAGTATCCAGAGCTTTAGTTTCTAATTCAATGTGCTCTTTTTCTACAATATCTGGTTCTGATACTTCTTCGTCTAGGTTCTGTTCGTTATTATTTTCAAAATACGTTAGCGTTGCAGAAGTCAGTTTAGGAGCTGGGTAAGCAGGATCTGGCTTAAGTTGTGATTGATGATTTCCTGAAGAAGGTAATTCAAGGTCGCTTTCTATAACCACGTTTGAGCTTACTGGAGGAGGTATTTCATCATTGATGACTGGTTCAGCAGGTACAATTGACTCAAGGTTAATTTCAGTCTCCTCGATGGATTCAGTGTTTGTTTCAGACTCTGATGCAGTAATAAATAGCTCACTCTCGTCATCAAGGTTATCCTCAGCCGACACAATTGACTCAAGATCAATTTCAGTCTCTTCAGTGGATTCAGTGTTTGATTCAGACTCTGATGCAGTAAATAGCTCACTCTCGT
>DRHY01000041.1 GCA_011052985.1 Methylophaga thalassica | reverse complement strand
TTGAGACGTGTCACTCGACTGACAACAATCTTTCACCATGTAATCGATCAGTGACTGCATCTGCTCAAAATTAGCTACATAAATCACTGAACGCCCTTTTTTGAATGATATTACTCAGCCAGCATGGCTTAAATGGCTCAAGTGAAATGACAGTGTGTTATGTGGAATAGCTAACTTGTCACTAATCATGCCCGCAGGTAATCCAGGTGAACCTGCTTCTACAAGTAGACGAAACGCTTGTAGACGTGTTTCCTGTGATAAAGCTGTAAAGGCGGATAATGCTGATTTAATGTCCATTTGTCTAGAATAATGGACATTAATAATTTATATCTACCATCATCGACATATTCTTGAATCATCATTCATACGCAAGCAGTATGTTAGCGTGTCATTTATTTCTTAAGGAGCTTATATGAGTAAAACACTAGTTATAGGGGCTAATGGACAAATTGGTAAACAATTGATGAAACTCATGTGTGATGGCAATCTACCTGTTAAAGCGATGGTCAGGCATCAAGAACAAGTGGCTTACTTTGAAGCTATGGGTGCCGAGGTGATATTAGCCGATCTAGAATCGTCATTACCCGATAGCGCTTTTAGTGATTGCGATAAAGTAGTCTTCGCTGCTGGTTCAGGCCCAAAAACAGGGGCAGATAAAACGATATTGATTGATCTGTGGGGTGCAGTAAAGTCAGTGGATATGGCAAAAAAACATAAGATAAAACAATTTGTCATGTTAAGCGCCAGAGATGCGGGTGATCCAGAAAATGGTACGCCAGCAATCAAACACTACAATGTATGTAAGTATTACGCAGACAAACATTTACTTGAAAGTGATGTTCCTTTCACTATTCTTCGTCCGGGTAAACTCACTGACGACAAACCGACGGGTCAGATCACAACACAGCGACCCGATAATGAAAATGATCACGTGATCACGCGTGCTGATGTAGCACTGAGTTTACTTCATTGCCTCACTCACCCATCAACTATTAATCATATTGATGAGCTTTATCAAGGCAGCATAGACATTGCCGATGCATTGAACTGAGTTTTAAAACATTTTACGATCTCAGGCTGTCGGTTCATCATCTTGGACAGAGACTATCCAGAGGGTGACTCTTTCAGCCCAAGAGTCGTCATATCGGTATCCCGCTTAAAGACGTAAATGCATCGAAGTAAGAATGAATAGCCAGTTACCCTTCCCATAAATCAACTTTGGTTTGCTTTATCAGTCTCTTTTTTACCAATACTTTTCTATGCTGATTTGCCCTGGCTCACGTTTGCTATGCTTTTGCAGGCCATGGTCAGTGATTAGAATGTCCATCATTTCTTGTACCATGTCTGGATTGCCGCACAACATGACGTGGCTATCTTCCGCACTAAAGGTCAGTCCAGTTCGTTCTTCAAAAAAGCCGTCTTTAATGGCTTTAGTGACTCTCCCTTCGATTGCCTCATCTGTTTTCTCACGACTGACAAAAGGCAAATATTCAAATTGTTCGTTGTGCTGTTGCTTAACATCAGCGATGAGTTCTTGATAGGTTAATTCATTGGCAAATCTAACACCGTGGACCAACACGACTTTTTCAAACTGCTGCCAAACTTCATCTGTTTTTATAATGGATAGGAAAGGTCCCAAACCGGTGCCTGTAGAAATCAAATATAAATGCTTAGCGGCGGGTATTTGATCTAATGTCAGTAAACCAGCGGCCTTAGGCGCTATTTTGATTTCATCGCCAGGTTTCATCGCGGCTAATCGTGGTGACAACACGCCATCAGGTATTTCAATTAAATAAAAATCGAGTAATTTTTCATATGGTGCATTAACAAGTGAAAACGGTCTAGCAATTAATTCACCATCAATATCTAGGGCTAAACGGGCGAACTGCCCTGCTTTAAAGTCTGGAAAATCAGCGTCAACCCTCAACGAATGCAGTCGATCATTCCACTGTTTGTTTTCGACGACTTTGGCAGTTAAAAACTCTACAGCCATTCTCTTCTCCTGTTTTCATTTGAAACCAAAAAATAATCTCACATGCTAGTCTTTAATACTCTCATCTACAGACTCAGTCTGAAAAACATTCATTCATCTCGTTTTAGGATTCATCAAGTGACAGATATCATCGTATCGCAGGCAACTAATAAAGACATTCAATCGATTACTCAGTTATTGGAAATACTTTTTACGCAAGAAGCCGACTTTGAACCTCAGCCCGAGAAACAAGCGCAAGCCATTGCTGATATTGTCTCTCACCCCGAAAAGGGACATTTTTTATTACTACGCCACCAGCAAAAAGTTATAGGTGCAGTTAGCTTGCTTTATATTCCCTCAACGGCAATGGGTGGTCAATCGGCATTACTGGAAGATATGATCATCAGCCCAGACTTCAGAGGAAAAGGCTATGGCAGACAGCTCCTTAACGCCGCAGTAGAATTTGCTCAACAACAAGGCTGTTTACGTTTGACCCTATTGACCGATAAATCCAATATGATTGCCCAAAAAATGTACAAACAACTCGGATTTGAATACTCTGCCATGCTTCCCATGCGACTGGTATTCTAAGTGTCTATTTACAATCAACTCAGCAAACAGACCCATGACAACAAAACTCCTTAGACTTTTTCAGCTTGCTTTACTTGTGATGGCATTTTTATCTCCCAGCGTTACGTACGCCAAGGCATTATGCCCCATGCTCAATGCGCCTTCTATACAAGCCTGTGTTGATGATAAAATCGCCCAAGTCGTTGATGAACTAAGCATTAACATTGCGCAAATTCACCAGCTATATAAAAACGCTCCCGATAAACTGACCTCTTTTGATAGGGCCCAGCAGACATGGGATGCCTACCGTAAACTTCAATGTTTAAGTGTTTACCAACATTGGCAAGGTGATGAAATCGCCGACTTGATGACGGCAAGTTGTGCGATTGAACTCGGTAGACAACGCAATCAATTTTTAAGGCAGCATTATCTACAATAGTTGCTCAGTTAATCACTCGGCTGCTGAGCAAAATACTGTCTGGCTTTTTCTGAATCAAGATGAATTTGTTCGATTAGTGCATCTAGGCTATCAAAACGGTGTTCATCACGAATTTTGTGTAGAAACAATACCTGAACATGCTCACCGTAAATATCACGTTTAAAGTCAAACAAATGCACTTCGAGTAAGGCTTTATTGCCACCGATGGTAGGTCTTATACCAATATTAGCGACACCATTGACCGGCTCCTCATCTATCCCAAACAGCTGAACGGCAAACACACCAGTTAGCGGTATTTTATGTCTATGCAAATGAATATTAGCCGTGGGAAAGCCCATTTTCCTTCCACGTTTATCACCATGGGCCACTCGACCACTCATGCGATAAGGGCGGCCCAATAATTTTTCCGCGAGTAAAAGATCGCCACTATTCAGGGCATTGCGTATGCGAGTGCTGCTTACTCTTGCAT
>DRHY01000040.1 GCA_011052985.1 Methylophaga thalassica | reverse complement strand
TAGAGGTCGCAGAAAAGCTACTTGCTCAAGGTGCCGATAAAATTCTAGCTGACGTCTATGGTGACTAATTTACCGTTGCAGGGCCAAAATATTTTGGTTACCCGACCAGAACAGCAATCAGCTGAGTTGGCCGAATTAATCATCATGCAAGGTGGTCAGCCGATACTGTTTCCAGTGATGGATATTGAGCCCTTGGAAATAAAATCCAAGCAACTGGCACCGCTAATACAGGCTGACTGGCTAATTTTTGTTAGTCGGAATGCCGTAGCTCATTTTGTCAATATGATGCCAAAAGAGATGGCGGCACATTGTCAATTTGCTGCGGTGGGTAATGGTACTGCTCAAGCTATGCGTGATGTTGGTATACATGTTCACTGCCAGCCCACGCAATCGAATGGCAGTGATGGTTTATTAGAAATGCCATTAATGCAGCAGGTTTCAGGCAAACGGGTGGTTATCATCAGAGGCAAAGGTGGTCGTGAACATTTGGCTAAGACCCTCATTGAAAGAGGTGCTAGTATTGACTATATAGAAGTCTACGAACGGACGATTAGTCATCCTGCAGAAGCACTTCGCCAGCAAGCGTTACGCGTTGATAAAGTGCTATGTACCAGTGTTGCTGGTGTGGACAACCTGAAAAAAATTATGGCGGATGATTGGTTGATATTTCAACGCATACCGCTTGTTGTGGTGAGTGATAGAATCAAACAACATGCCGCAGACTGTGGTTTCAACACCGTTGCCGTGGCAGCTAATGCCAGTGATGACGCCGTAATAGATATGCTGACAAAAATGGATAATTAAGATGGCAGATAAACAGACAAAACAGCCGATTGACGACAATGTGAAGGATGCCGAGATTTCTGAGACAAATCAGGCGGGTCAGAAAAAGAACACAGAAGCCCTCATTTGGATTGCATTGCTTATTGTTATTTTGCTATCAGTAGGCAGTATTGCTTGGTTTTACCAACAACTACTTCAACAGCAGACGGAAGTTGATTCTGCCGTAGACAAACAAAGCACGGAATTATCCTCACTGACACAGCAACACCGCCAACAATTTCGGCAACTGAATGAACAGCAGCAACAGTTATCAGATCGACTCGATGAAATAGCTAATAAAAAGCAGTTTTCCAATGCTGAGCTCATGAAAAAATGGGCATTACAAGAAGTGAAGTATTTACTCGATATCGCCAATCAGCGTGCCTTATTAGCACATGATGTCACCGGCGCGATTCAAGCGCTAAGCATTGCAGACAAGCAACTTGAATCAATAGCGGATTACAAATTACATCCTCTTAGGGCCTTAATTGCTGAAGAAATTATGTCTTTGCAGTCGTTAGCCTCTCTTGATGTCACAGGAATGGCCATTCAATTACAAGTCATGGCCAATCATGTTAATGATCTTCGTGTCAAAAAAGGACCAGAAGTGACCTCTGCTTCCAGCGATGATCTTGCTGTGACAGCCTCATCAGACACACCAGCATGGAAACAAGCAATTAGTGATATTTGGCAACAGCTGCGTTCGATGGTGGTTATTCGCCATGAACAAACCGGTGAGGCAGCGGTATTAGTGCCTGAACAACGCTATTTTCTATATCAGAATTTACGCTTACAACTGGAAAGCGCGCGTTTAGCATTATTGAATGCTGACGAAAGCAGTTATAAACATAGTTTGAGCACGACTATTGATTGGTTGAATCACTATTTCACTGGTCAGCAGCGTGATGCAATGGTGAATACACTTACCAACCTTAGTGAAACCGATATTACTATTGCCATACCTGACATTTCTGGCTCGTTGAATTGGCTTGAGGAGTATCAGCAATGAAAATGCTGATAATTATTGCGTTCGCGTTAGCATTTGGTGTTGCCATTATTTGGGCTGCAGATTTTGAGCCTGGCTTTGTTTTACTGCAATACGGCAGTTTGAGCTTAGAAACATCATTAGTCGTGTTTATTGCTGTGTTTATTTTGTTGCTGGTGGCAGGGTACATCACTATTCGCAGCCTAGTGTTATTAAAACAGACTCCGAAACGCATGGCGCAATGGAAAAAAACGCAACGGCAAAAGCGTGCAGGTAGGGCTCTGACCCGAGGCTTAATTACTCTTGAGGAAGGTCGTTGGGTTGAAGCTGAGCGAATTTTAGTTCGCCATGCGATGAATAGTGAAACGCCCTTACTGCATTATTTGGCTGCTGCAAAAGCGGCCCAAAAACAAGAAGCATCTGAACGCCGTGATAATTACTTACGTTTGGCACATGAAACGACGGAAGGTGCCGATATTGCGGTAGGTGTGGTGCAAGCCGAGCTACAAATAGCCGCAGGCCAAAAAGAACAAGCACTAGCCACACTTCAACACCTGCGTGAAGTGGCACCTAAACATCCTTATGTATTGCAGCAACTTCAATCTTTATATCAAAACATGGATCAATGGCAGGAAGTGCAGTCAGTGTTACCTGACCTGAAAAAACGAAATGTTCTGCAGCGTGGGGAAGTGATTGCACTTGGGCAAGAGGCCAGTATCGGTCAAATTGAAGGTGCTTTAGTCAAAAAAGACTGGGTGCAGATGTCCACCATATGGGAGCAAACATCGTCACGTGATCGTCAGTTAGAAGTAATGGTTGTGCCGTATGTAAAAGGCTTGATAGAACAGGGTGAACATCAACAAGCAGCAGCCTTAATTGAACATTTTTTACGGCAAGATTGGAGCGATAAGCTGGTATATATATATGGCTTATTGCCACAAAGCGATTCGTTATCTCGCCTTGCCAATGCTGAAAAATGGTTTAAGTCAAAAAAAGACAGTCCTTATTTGCTGCTAACACTTGGCCGTTTAGCTAATGCCAATCAGTTGTGGACGAAAGCAGAAGAATATTTGCAACAAAGTTTAGCTATAGTGGAGCTAGGTGAGACGTATCAAATATTAGCTGAAATTCAGCTCGCTCAGAATAAAACGGAAGCGGCTGCTATCAATTATAAAAAAGGGCTGGACGTTGTGATCAAACAACATGGTCAGCAAGTCATTTAAGGGAATAGTGTGCAAGAGGCGGGTGGAGATTATCTAGTAGAAATATTGGCACTGCTGTTAGCAACCGTCATGATCATTCCGATCTTTCATGCTATCCGCTTAGGGGCCATTTTAGGTTATTTAACCGCAGGAATGATTCTAGGTCCATGGGGATTTGGGGTCATCACCGAAGTTGAGGATATTCGTCATCTAGGTGAATTCGGCGTCATTTTTCTACTGTTTGTTCTGGGTATTGAGCTAAAGCCTGACAAACTATGGCAAATGCGGAAAATGGTGCTTGGCCTTGGTTTAGGACAATTACTTATTACCGCGGGTGTTATCTATGGAGTGGCTATTTGGCTCGGATTGGATGAACGCAGCGCTATCATCATTGGCTTTGGGCTGGCTTTATCATCCACAGCTTTCTGTTTGAAATTATTAGCCGAGCGTGGCGGTATTTCAACCATGATGGGCCGTATGTCCTTCTCTGTTCTGCTATTGCAAGATATAGCTGTTGTCCCATTACTTGCGTTGGTTTCGTTCCTTGCTGGTAGTCACGGTGGCGATGTGACAACGAATATCAATCCAATCTATGGTGTCTTGGCGATTATTGCCTTGTTATTAGCCGGACGCTATCTGCTTAATCCGGTGTTATCAAAAATTGTTGCTAGCCAAGATCCCGAAGTATTTATCGCTGTTGCCGTCCTTTTGGTGTTAGGTGTTGCGTGGATAATGCAAAGTGTTGGTTTTTCAATGGCATTGGGCGCCTTTCTAGCAGGTCTGATGCTCGCAGAGTCGCAGTATCGTCATCAAATCGAAGCGGATATTTTGCCTTTCCGGGGAATTCTATTGGGTCTGTTCTTTATGACCGTTGGTATGGGAATAGACTTTAGCTTGTTGTGGGAACGTCTAGGTGAAATTTTACTATTGACCTGGGGCTTGATGACGATAAAAGCGACAGTGGTATATCTTCTCTCACGACTGGCTAAAGCACCACATGACGTTGCTCTGCAAACGGGGGCGCTGCTGTCTCAAAGTGGTGAGTTTGGTTTTGTTCTGTTTGGCTCTGCGTCAGCACTGGGTTTATTAGAAAATAGTGTCAGTGATATGTTGACCTTGGTTATTGCGTTAACGATGGTACTGACCCCCTTTGTGGTTAAGGCGACTAATAGCTTGCTGCTGAAATTTTATACGCCTAAAACCTCGACAGATGAGGATGCGATTGAGTTTATCGACCATGGAGATGAACATGTTATTTTGGCGGGGTTTGGTCGTGTTGGAGCGAGGGTAGGTGCCTTACTCGGTGCAGCTGGAGTGCCTTACATCGCACTTGATATGCGTCAACACCGAGTGAAAAAAGCAAGGGCACAAGGGTTCCCCGTTTATTTTGGTGATGCGAGCAAAGTTAAAGTCTTACAAGCCGCAGGCGTTGAACGTGCCAAGATGATTGTGGTGACATTGGATAATCCAAATCAAGTCGACATG
>DRHY01000039.1 GCA_011052985.1 Methylophaga thalassica | reverse complement strand
TTATGAAACGCTATTTTTTACACATTCTCACACTAACAACCTTACTTTTTAATGGAGCAAATGCCATGGCCGATACAGCAACTAACGCAAACTTAACTTTACTGAGCAATTTTTCTGGCGAGGTTTTTGTTAATAAAGATCTATCAAACCTTAATACTTACATGAAAAAAGACTACATCCAACATAATCCAGCTGTGCCCCAGGGTAGTGAGGGGTTTAAAACGTTTTTCAATAATTGGTTCGCTGCTATTCCAGACTTTCACTATGAATTAAAAAACATCATTGCAAACGATGAGTATGTTTGGGTGTATGGCACCTATTCTGGAACACATGAGAATGAGTGGTTGGGTATTCCAGCGACACATGCTGAGTATGCCTTTGATGCAGTTGATATTTTCAGAGTCGAAGATGGCCAATTAGCTGAGCATTGGGATGTTATGGACCTGCATACCTTGTTCACTCAGTTACAGGTGAAATAAGCTGATAAAAAAAGCAGGGCTTCGGCTCTGCTTTTCTTTTTTTATGTAAGTTTATTGGCAACTAACCTATTTCGGCCTTGTTGTTTTGCCTCATACAGTAACTCATCGGCTTCAGCTAAAATTTCTAACTCATTCATTCCCTGTGGATATACGCTAACTAAGCCAATACTTGTAGTTAAAATAGGTTTCGTCGGTGAATGTTCATTTGCGATCTCTAAGCTCTCAACCTGCGTGAGCAACTCTTCTGCTAATGTTACCGCTTCTTCATGGTCGATATCGGTCCAGATCAACGCAAATTCTTCACCGCCGTATCGTGCACAAAGATCGCCTGGTCTTCGACAAAAGTCGTTAAGTACGGCAGCAAACTGGATTAATACCTCATCCCCTTTCTGGTGACCATAGGTATCGTTGAGTAGTTTGAAGTGGTCAATATCGACCATTGCTAGCGTAAAGCGAAGCTTAGAACGCAGACACCTCCGCCACTCTGCTTTGAAGAAAGTATTGAAATATCGACGATTGGCAATCGATGTGAGGGCATCGATACGAGACAAATCTCTTGCCGCCTCTTCTGAGAGCTTTCGTTCGGTGATGTTGTGGTGTGTAATCAGAAAATAGTCATTGGCCTGGTAGTGCATAGCCACTACTCGCATCATAAACCAACGTTTTTCATTAATGCCGTGACAGGGGTATTCATAATAAAAACTTGGCTGCTTGCCATTCATTACTGCCTGAATACCCACACTGACCTCAGCACTGATTTCATCACCCGTTAGTGCAGCATTTTCACATACACTGAGATAATTAATACCACGCCATTCCAGTAATTCTGAGCCATTTTCTTTAGCAACGTCATCCCAGACCTTGTTCGAAAAAACAATCTCGCCGAGGCTGTCTATAACCACGATTTGATTAGGTAATGAATCTAGAACGAGCTTAAAAAAATCATAGGATTTCGTCACGCTTTGGAGCCCTCGTACCATTAAACCTTTTCACAATCAGGCTTAGGAAACGGCCATCGTATTTGGCTTTAGATGACACTTTTTAGGCTCTATTTTATATGAATTTAGTTAGAGTTAGTCAGTCATCAATCGTCTTATCTGTAAATCATTTATGCTAGACCCCTAACTTTTAAACGGAATTCCTCATGTCACTTATTTCATCTCAGCAAGACTTTAGCTTATTGGCGGCGTTATTTGCGGTGGCTGTATTTGCTCTTTGGGCTGAAAAACAGGCTTGGGGTAAGTTATTAACAGGGGCTGTTTGGGCTATTTTGATGGGCGTCGTTTTATCAAACCTCAACATTATTCCTCACAAAGCCCCAGTCTATAGCGTCGTATTCAGTTACATCGTGCCCATGTTGCTGCCGCTATTTTTGATGCAGGCTAATATTAAACGCATTCTGTCAGAGAGTGGTCGCGTTGGGCTGGCTTTTATATTAGCTTGTGCTGGCACCGTGACTGGCGTTGTGGTCGCCAGCTTATTATTTGATCTAGGCAACAATGAATCTGTTTTAGCAGGCATGTTCACTGCCACCTATACAGGCGGTTCAGCTAACTTTGCTGCAGTGATGCAATCGACGGGGTTTAATGACCTTAACCTTATTTCAGCGGCTACCGCCGTGGATAATTTGCTCGGGGTGAGTTTTTTAATGCTCATTACCCTACTACCAGCGTCACACTATGTGATGCAGCATTTTTATGAGCGTGATCATGCATATAAAACGGATGATGTGGCACCGGAAAAGCAGACGATAACCGCCTATTCACTGGCAGCGGCATTGACCTATACCTTTGCTGTGGTGGCATTAGCCGATGGTGTTGTTTATCTGTTGAATAAGGCGGGGACTAATTTTGACTTCGGTCTGTTGAGATATTTATTCATCACTCTACTTTCTGTCATCGCTGCTAGTGCATTTCCACAGCAGATGAAAAAACTCGCAGGAGGGCAAGAAATTGGCTTGATGCTGGCACTGGTGTTTTTTGCCACCATTTCTGCCGGTGCCAATATCAGTATCTTATTATCGAACGCCCCCATATTATTGCTCTTCGTGTTAGTCATTTTACTCAGCCACGGAGCCATGGTATTTGGCGGTGGTTTCCTGCTCAATACCCTCTTCCATCGTATGGGAAGAGACAAGCTGCAACTCTCGCTTCCTGAGTTAATTATTGCCTCCAATGCCGCCATATTGGGTGCAACCACAGCCCCAGCATTAGCCATGGCTCGGGGTTG
This sequence comes from Methylophaga thalassica, assembly GCA_011052985.1. Classification (GTDB taxonomy): domain Bacteria; phylum Pseudomonadota; class Gammaproteobacteria; order Nitrosococcales; family Methylophagaceae; genus Methylophaga; species Methylophaga aminisulfidivorans_A. Next base: position 1,210 of record DRHY01000039.1, on the reverse strand, counting down.
GCAGTCACTTATCACTCCCGGCATTTTGGTCGGGGTAGCTGGTTATATCATCGGTACACCATTGGGATTATTGATTGCCTCATGGTAAAGCGATGAGGGCTTACCTCAATTTAAATAACTCTTGATGAAACTGATCTGGTCTCAAACCATTTTTAATAAAGTCTTTACGCACAGCTTCTCCAAGAGACGCTGGCCCACAAAACCAGATACTGGCCGTTTTCCAATCAGCCACTGTCGTACGGATACGTCTTGCATCCAATAAACCATCTTGCTCATCTACCATAAGGTGCAGGTTAATATTAGATGCCTCAACATCAGCCTGTAAGCTAGATCTAAACGCATTATTGATGTGTTTAGTTGGGTGGAAAAAGTCGATCCGTTTTCCATCTGGTGTGTTGGCTAGTCGTTTCATTCGAGCAATAAATGGCGTGATACCAATACCCGCACCAATCCAAATTTGACGCGTATGCTGATCATTAAAATCAAACGCACCGTAAGGCCCTTCCATAGTAATCGGCATACCGATGCTTAGTTTGTCATTCAACTTATTCGTATGATCACCCAACGCTTTAATAATGAAATGAATCAAGCGTGTTTTCGGGTCCCACGCAGAAGCAATCGTGTATGGATGAGGTCCTTCTTTACGGTCAGACATGGCAAATGCAAACTGTCCTGCATTGTGTCCCGGCCAGCCCTCATCCATTTTGACGGTGACTTCCATTAGACGCATATCCTGGTGATACTCCAGTGCCTCAATTTCGCCATTCACTTTGCGTTTAGCACCAACGCGACCTAGCAATACCCAGACGGCGGAAAAACTACCACCAGCCAGTAAAGCGATCATCAGCCAACCAAGTGGTTGTGACCAATCATCAAAGTTCAACAAAATCATCGCATGGAAGGCAAATAATAAGTACGTAACGGCAAGAAGGTTATGGGTTTTAGCAAACCAGCGATAAGGAAAGCATTTGATTAAGGCCAATACCATTAACAAAGCAGCAGCATAAAAGGCCCACTCACCTATTGTTTCTGCTAAACCACGTTGTGCTCGGAATAGACCTTCAATAAAACCTAAATCTGGCTGGCCGCCTCCTCTGGGTCTACGCTCAGGTCTTTCTAACCAGCCCCAGCCGACCATCCACTTCGTGCCTTTTGCAAACCACCAATGTGATACCGAAAAGACCAACGCACTGATACCTAACCATTTATG
>DRHY01000038.1 GCA_011052985.1 Methylophaga thalassica | reverse complement strand
ATTCCATTCTCAGGCTTAGGGGTCGATAACAAAACCTTAGATGAGCAGGGACGTTTAAAAACGCTGCAACAGGCTGGCTGGGAGGTTGAGTATCTGCGTTATGTGCCGTTTGAAAACACCACCATGCCCGGAAAAATCTTCATCACCCATCCCGGTTTAAATGTCAGATTAATCATTTCTGATTGGAGACACGTTGAGTGACTGAGTGGCCGTCGCCTGCAAAACTAAACCTTTTTTTGCATATCACTGGTCGCCGGCAAGATGGTTATCACTTGCTGCAAACGGCCTTTCAATTTCTAGATTACGGCGACAGTTTATCGTTTGATGTTAATGATAGTGGTCAGATCATACTGGCAACCCCACTAGATGGCGTTGATGATGACGATAATCTTATTGTTAAAGCCGCCAAGCTGATCAAACCTTACGCATCGACCGCGTCGGGTGTTTCTATTTCTATCGAAAAAAAGCTGCCAATGGGCGGCGGCTTAGGTGGTGGCAGCTCTAATGCGGCGACGACATTAACCGCATTAAACACGCTTTGGAAGTGTGGCTTATCCACAGCCGAATTAGCGCAATTAGGCCTAAGTTTAGGCGCAGATGTACCCATTTTTATTACCGGCCATGCGGCATGGGCAGAAGGCGTCGGTGAACAGCTAACACCGATATCGCCCGTAGAACCTTGGTTTGCTGTTATTGTCCCTGATTGTCATGTCTCGACAGCAGAAATATTTTCATCTACACAATTGACACGCGACTGCGAACCCATCACAATACCGCGCTTCCTTTCAGGGGAAGGTAGTAACGTCTGCGAAGCGGTAGTAAAACAGCACTATCCAGCGGTTGCAGAGGCGCTAGACTGGTTATCCCAATTCGGGGTAGCAAGAATGACTGGCACCGGCGCATGTGTTTTTACTGATTTTAAATCGCAGTCTGAAGCACAGCACGTTATCAATAATCTACCTTCACGCTGGCAAGGTTTTGTGGCAAAAGGATGTAATCAATCGCCACTCACTGCAAGTGAATAGGTTCAAAAATCGAACCAAATTTGATTGCAAGATGTTAGAATGAGTTTTTACAGTTGGGGTATCGCCAAGTGGTAAGGCAACGGGTTTTGATCCCGTCATTCCCAGGTTCGAATCCTGGTACCCCAGCCATTCTTTTTATTTTTATGATAGAAAACTCGGCGCCTCTACCGTGACACAAAACCGAATTCTCCAGTTACAACAACGAACTGCCGACAGCCGTATGATGGTTTTCACTGGCAATTCAAATCCTCGACTTGCTTCAAGCATTGCTAATTTCTTGAATCTTCCACTTGGCAAAGCCACTGTTGAAAAATTCAGTGACGGCGAAATCATGGTCGAGATTCTGGACAATGTCCGTGGTAAAGACGTGTTTATCGTCCAACCCACTTGCATGCCCACCAATGACAATCTAATGGAACTGATGGTGATGATCGACGCTATTCGTCGTGCATCGGCCAAGCGCATCACACTGGTTGTTCCTTATTTTGGCTACTCACGCCAAGACCGTCGTCCACGTTCAGCTCGTGTGGCTATTACGGCAAAAGTGGTAGCAAATATGTTGACCGGCGTTGGGGCTGATCGTGTTTTAACCGTCGACCTACATGCCGATCAAATTCAGGGCTTTTTCGATTGTCCTGTCGATAATGTTTATGCCTCACCCGTATTACTAGGCGACATTTGGAAACATAAATACCAAGATCTTGTGGTGGTATCACCGGATGTGGGTGGTGTAGTCCGTGCAAGAGCATTGGCAAAACACCTTGATGTTGAATTAGCGATTATTGATAAACGTCGCCCTCGTGCAAATGAAGCGAAAGTCATGAACATCATTGGTGATGTGGCTGGTCGCGTTTGTGTGTTAATTGATGACATGGTCGACACCGCTGGCACCTTATGTGCGGCATCTGCTGCCTTAAAAGAACAAGGCGCGACACGCGTTGTGGCTTACACGACTCACCCTGTGTTATCGGGTAAAGCCATTGAAAATATTAGTAATTCGGTTTTAGATGAATTGGTCGTGACCGACACGATTCCGCTGCAGCCAAATGCCGAGGCCTGCGATAAGATTCGCGTCTTGAGTATTGCTGAAATGTTAGCCGAAGCAATGTACAGAATTAATAACGAGGAGTCAGTTAGCTCCTTGTATATGGATTAACCAGTTTACTGGTTTTTACGTGCCAAACCTGGTCGCGGGGGAGGCTTAAGCCGCCTATTTGGCGGCATTTTTGATGGACTTAAGTCCATTATTTTTGGAGAAAAACATGGAAAACCTATTTGAAGTAAGTGCTGAAGCACGTACTGACAAGGGGAAAGGTGCGAGCCGCCGCCTTCGTCATGCGGGTAAAGTACCAGCTGTTATTTATGGCGCTGATAAAGAGCCAGCATCAATTTCAGTTAATCACAACCAATTCATTCGTCACCTTGCTGAAGAAGCGTTTTATGCGCATATTCTGACGCTATCTGTTGATGGTAAAAAAGAACAAGTTGTACTGAAAGATTTGCAACGTCACCCAGCGAATGACAACAAAATCATTCATGCTGACTTTTTGCGTATTGATGCAAAACATGAAATGACAATGACTGTTCCTCTTCACTTCTTGAACGAAGAAACTGCACCTGGTGTTAAAGCCGGTGGTTTAGCTTCTCACTTGATGACTGAAATTGAAGTAGCTTGTTTACCTGCTAATTTGCCTGAGTACATTGAAGTGGACTTAGCTAAATTAGAATTAGATGATTCAATTCACTTGTCAGAATTGAGCTTACCTAAAGGCGTTACATTGACTGCGTTATCACACGGTCAAGAAGAGCATTTAGAAGAAGGCGAACGTTCATCTTACGACCAAGCTGTTGTCAACATTCACTTGCCACGTGTACACGCAGTTGAAGAAGACGAAGCTGATGTTGACGCCGAAGGCGAAGACGACGCAACTGAAGAGTAATCTTTAGAATGGGGACCTGGATATTAGCCGGCTTAGGTAATCCCGGTTCCCAATATGAGGGAACGCGACATAATGTCGGGTTCTGGTTACTGGACCAACTGGCTCGTGATTTGGGTGTGAACTTTACTGTTCAAAACCGCTATCACGGGGAGTTGGTTCAGTGCTCTCTAGATGGACACAAACTCTATCTATTAAAACCACTGACATTTATGAATCGAAGTGGTCAATCTGTCGCTGCTCTAGCGAATTTTTTCAAAATTCCCTTAGACAATATTCTGGTCATTCATGACGAATTAGATTTAGACCCAGGTGTGGTCAAACTAAAGCGTGATGGCGGCCATGGTGGTCACAATGGCTTACGCGATATCATCGCGCAATCAGGTGGCAAGCAGTTTTTGCGTTGTCGCTTGGGCATTGGTCATCCTGGCAATAGCAAATTGGTTTCAGACTATGTGCTGAGCAAACCATCACAGCCTGACAGACAACAGATTGAATTAGCCATAGACAATGTTTTACGTATTTTGCCAGATGTCTTATCCGGAAACCTGGATAAAGCCATGAACTGGCTACACTCACAATAGGATTTCTCATGGGATTTAAGTGCGGTATCGTCGGTTTACCTAATGTCGGCAAATCAACTTTGTTTAATGCATTAACCGAAGCAGGTATTGATGCACAAAACTACCCTTTCTGTACCATCGAACCTAATGTGGGTATCGTCCCAGTGCCTGATCCTCGTATGGACAAGCTAGCGGCGATTGTTAATCCTGAACGTGTACTACCTACTACCATGGAATTTGTGGATATTGCTGGTTTGGTAGAAGGCGCCTCAAAAGGCGAAGGGCTTGGTAATAAATTCCTCGCCAATATTCGCGAAACCGATGCTATTGCCCACGTTGTACGTTGTTTTGAAGATGACAATATCGTTCATGTTTCAGGCAAAGTCTCACCATTAGACGACATCGAAGTCATTAACACTGAATTAGCCTTAGCGGATTTAGAAAGTGTTGAAAAAGCAGTGACAAAAGCCACTCGCGATGCAAAAAGCGGTGACAAAGCAGCAAAAGCCCGCCTGGAATTACTCTCTACTATTCGTGAACACCTTGATAAAGGCTTGCCTGTTCGTGCAATGGACTTAGACAAAGATCAATTAACCATGATCAGTGGGTTTCAATTCCTCACGTTAAAACCAACCATGTATATCGCCAATGTGGCTGAAGATGGCTTTGAAAATAATCCGTCACTAGATGCGGTGAATCAATTAGCACAACAAGAAAATGCCATCGTTGTCCCTATTTGTGCAGCGATTGAAGCTGAAATTGCTGATTTAGAAGATGATGAAAAAGCCGACTTTCTTGAAGAACTAGGTCAAGATGAACCCGGCTTAAACCGAGTAATCAGAAACGGTTATTCCCTGTTAGGTTTGCATACTTACTTTACGGCTGGCGTAAAAGAAGTTCGCGCCTGGACCGTTAAAATTGGCGCCACAGCACCTGAAGGCGCTGGCGTTATTCACACGGATTTCCAAAAAGGCTTTATCCGCGCCGAAGTGATTAAATACGAAGATTTTGTTGATAACAATGGTGAGCAAGGTGCTAAAGATGCAGGTAAATGGCGTCTTGAAGGCAAAGAATACGTCATCCATGATGGCGATGTTATGCATTTCCGTTTCAATGTCTAAAATCTCAGCTATGATGGCGGAAATTTCTCCGTTTTTCACCTATAGGTAAATCGATGAAAACGCCATCATTTTTTGCTTTATTACTGCCTCTGGCATTTAGTTTTACGCCGCTTGTAGAGGCAGATGATAAGTTGAACCAATGTCTACTGACACAGTTGTCGACAGCTGATGACACACTCTCTGTCGGTGAGATTAGGCAGCTCTGTGATTCGACTATCACACAAAATACGATCGAAGAT
>DRHY01000037.1 GCA_011052985.1 Methylophaga thalassica | reverse complement strand
TAAATTGAATAACCCAAGTCGTTGGTCAGGAAAGTCACGAGATTGGTCAATGATAAACGAAGTAAATTTGAATCCTGAGAAAAAAGAAGAAATGCGGGCGGCATAAAATTTAACTTGAGGCGACAACTAACTTGAAAAACTCCGTAAAGGACGATGGAGAAAGCGAATGCCTTGCTGTAATGGCAAAGATAGATGTATTGAACGTGACATCATGCGAAAGCATAGCCCACTTCCATCGAGTGGTTAATCACAAGAAATTTGTAATAAGATTTTAGCTTAGGAATGCAAATGAATTGCTCTTATGAACAATGTGCACCTATAAACGAAGCGCAATGCTGGTCTAACATCGATTGGAAGGCTGCAAAGCGCTACGTAGGATCATTGCAAGCGCGTATTGTGAAAGCAGTAAAGCAAGGGAGAAAAGGGAAAGTTAAAAGCCTGCAATGGTTATTGACTCATTCCTTTTATGCGAAAGCCCTTGCGGTTAAACAAGTAACGGAGAACAAAGGGCGTAAAACGTCTGGTGTTGATGGCGAAACATGGCAAAGTGCTACTAAAAAATGGCGAGCAATCTCATCGCTCAAACGCTCTGGATACAAGGCAAGTCCATTAAGGCGAGTCTTTATTCCAAAGTCGAATGGGCAGAAAAGACCTCTCGGTATCCCCACAATGCTGGATCGTGGGATGCAAGCACTATATTTGCTAGCCGTTGAGCCAGAAGTGGAGACAAACAGTGACGGCAATTCTTTTGGTTTTCGAAAACAAAGGTCTTGTGCTGATGCGATCGAACAATGCTTCAAAGTATTGTGTCGCAAACGTGCGGGAGAATGGGTGCTTGATGCGGACATTAAAGGTTGCTTCGATAATATCAGCCATGAGTGGATGCTAAAGCACTTAAACATCGACAAACCAATCCTTTCACAGTGGCTGAATGCTGGCTTTATGGAGTCTGGTAAGGTATATCCAACACTTGCAGGAACACCGCAAGGAGGAATAATCTCGCCGACGTTAATGAATATGGTATTGAATCAACTGCAAGGAACAATTGAAGAAGCTTCTGGTGTTAAAAGAGGTAAGCACCGTGAAATTCGTTCTAATGTTAAGAGAGTCTCTGTAATCAGATATGCCGATGATTTTGTTGTAACGGCTCATTCTCAAGCGTTTTTGGTAGATACAATATTGCCTTGTATTAATGAATTTATGTCCCAACGTGGTTTGGCATTATCGCCAGAAAAAACGCACGTTAGGCATATATCAGAGGGTTTTGATTTTCTTGGTCAAAATCTCAGAAAGTATAATGGCAAATTATTGGTCAAACCCAGTAGCAAAAGCGTTCTACATCTGATGAATAAGTTGAGACTTACGATCACCAAATATCGCTCTAGTCGACAAGACAGGCTAATCTTTCAGCTTAATCCAATATTAAGAGGTTGGTGCAATTATCACCGACACAGTGTCGCAAAGGAAGTATTTTGCAAGATTGACTCTGATATATGGTTGCTACTCTGGAAATGGGCATGTCGTAGACATCCTAGAAAAGGAAAATACTGGATTAGGGCTAGATACTTCCACTCTGTTGGGGCGCGTAATTGGACATTCTGCACCGGTGATAAACAAATAGGCTTATTTCGGTTAGCAGCAATGCCGATTGTGCGACATCCAAAGATCAATTCCGATGCAAACCCTTACGATCCGACACATGAAACTTACTTTGAATCTCGGCTTGATGTGTTAGTAAATTCTCGCAACAAAGAACGTCTGCATAGATTATTATCACGTCAAAATGGTGAGTGTTTGTATTGCAAAGAAAAAATAACGGCTAAAACAGGTTGGAATATTCACCGCCTAGTACCTTTATATTTAGGTGGTGATAATAAAGCGAGTAATACCGTGGTTGTTCATCCTTATTGCCATAACAGCATTCATAGGGGTCAAAATACTGCTGCGCCATCCTACATGGCGTTATAACGACTTGAGCGGTATGCGGGGAAACTCGCACGTACCGTTCTTAGAGGGCTGGGCTCGAGTAATCGGGTCTGGCTACTCGACAAAAACAAAAGTTCAAATGGCCAAACAAAGCCAACCTGCAAGAATTTGAACTCAGTCCAGAGCAACTGGATTGGTTGTTGTCGGGATATGATGTGCTTGGTCATGAAGAGTTGCGGTATCAATCGATGATCTAATCGATCATATTGGCAGTAAATGATCGTTGCCACACCGTCTGTTTTATCTTTGCGTCAAGCAAGAAAACACCGTCAAATTCTGTTAAATTGCAAACATGAAAATTGATGCACACTCACTTCCTGACGACCCAGAACAACTCAAGCGCATGTTGCTTGAGTTGCAACAGCATATGGATGAAAAGTTAGCTGAAAAAGACGCGCAAATTCACGAATTGCTACAAGCTTATAACGCGAAACTAGCCAAAGAGTACGCCAAGAAATCTGAAAAGATGCCGGGTGCAGGCGAAGTATTCAATGAAGCAGAAGATATTCTCGATGAACATGATAAAGCGCTATTGGCCACATAAGCCTCAGTAAAGAAAGAAAAAGCCAAACCGAAACGCCGGCCACTGCCAGCGCAGTTGCCGCGAATTGAGGTGGTTGTTGACCTCGAAGAGGATGAAAAAATGTGTGATTGCTGTCAAAGCCCCCTTCACAAAATGGGTGAAAGCAGCAGTGGAGCACTAGAATTTGTGCCAGCGCATATCAAAGTCATCAAAACCATTCGTCCAAAATATACGTGCCGTCACTGTGAGCGAGAAGGGATTGAAAGTGTGGTGAAAACCGCAAAAATGCCCGCAACAGTCATTCCAAAAAGTATCGCCACGCCTAGTTTGCTGAGCCAAATAATCACCTGTAAATACCAGTTTGGTTTACCGCTTTATCGCCAAGAAACGCTATTTTCTGATATCGGTATTGAGTTGAGTCGGCAAACCATGTCGAGCTGGATGTTACGCTGCGCTGAACTATTATCCCCCTTGTATCAACGCTTATATTATCTCAAGCGGTTATTCATGGCGATGAAACCTCGTTAAATGTTATTAACTCAGAGAAAGCGACCAGCTATATGTGGCTGTATTGTTGTGGTGATGATAAACTGTGTAAAGGCACCAATATTGTCTTGTTTGATTACCATAACAGTCGCGCAGGTCAATGTGTCGTTGATTTTCTTGATGGTTATACCAAAAACATTTAATTCATGATCTATTTTAATTACCTTCTTTTTATGATCTAATACCCATACATTTGTCATTATCATTGAGTCTAGCTTGTCTACTATTCCTAACTTCCCGTATACCAGAGATGCCCGATTAAAAACGCG
>DRHY01000036.1 GCA_011052985.1 Methylophaga thalassica | reverse complement strand
CAAAAATTTGATTTTCCATATTTCTCTACCCTTTATTCGCTTAGAGTGCGTCAGGACCGGTTTCGCCTGTGCGAATACGGACCACTTGCTCTAATGGATATACAAAGATTTTGCCGTCACCAATTTTTCCAGTGTTAGCACCCTTAATAATTGCTTCGATAACTTGCTCAACGATGTCGTCGTCTACAGCAATCTCAAGTTTCAATTTAGGCAGGAAATCGACCACATATTCAGCACCACGATATAACTCGGTGTGACCTTTTTGACGTCCAAATCCTTTCACCTCAGAAACGGTTAAGCCTTGTACGCCAATCTCAGAGAGGGACTCTCTGACATCATCAAGCTTGAACGGCTTGATAATTGCTACTACTTGTTTCATAAGCTTGTTCCTTCTGTAGAAAATCTACCCCCTCAACATCGAGGGGGTAGCTGTAAAGAAGTTTAGAATGATGCGCTAACGCTAGCAAGGAAACGTTCGTCTGAAGTTCCATCGCCTGCTTCAAAGTCTTCACCATCACTATTTGTACCAACATAGGCTAGAGACCAATCTAGGCCGACAAATGGTTTGCTCACGCCGATTGTGTAATCGATATAGCTATCTGATAAAGAGCTGTCACCGTCATTACGATCTGAATCTGTGTAACCAATAGCTGCATTGAATGCTACACCGTATGGGAGATCGTAGTCGAACGATAAGTTATAGTATGTTTCATCAATGTCGTCATCACCACCTAACTCGTTTGTGTAACCAATCATGGCGGTGAAATAGCTGTAAGACAGAGAAGCAAAGTATTCGGTGTAATCGTCAAGACTGCTTGAAGGATACATGTATTCAACGACAGATACGTCGTAACCAATACCTGAGTCACCAAATTCGTTACCAAAGCCAGCATAGAGATCAATTTCAATGCTACTGCCGTCGTCTGTTGATAGGTTAGATGCCCAAGTGCCAGCATATAAGCCAGATGCATGTGCGTAGTCGAAGCTACCTTGGATGGCTGGATCTTCACTAGTGAAAGAAATACCACGGAAGAGGTAGTCGCTGAATAAGCCAACTGAAGCACTGGTTGAGTGCTGACCGTCTGCGCTTTCCCAAGCCATTGCTGAAGAGGCAGCAAACAATGTTGATGCTGCTAATGTAAGGGCTGAAATTGTACGTAATTTCATTATGGTGTAACTCCTCGGTTTAAATTATGTTGTAGCCTGTTATGAATACATGCGTTGGTCTTTTGCAACACTGTGTATTCAGACTACAACAACATGAGCAGGTTGTGTGCCAACTTTACAAATTCTAGTTAAAACAGGGGGTTATTATGTGAGCTATACGTGGTTTTACGTAACTGCGAAATGGTTTGGTGCGTTTTGCCACCTAATTGAACCAAGATGGTGCGCTTTAAGCCGTATTTCCCAATCAAAGCCATACATTGATATCATGTTGGCACCTTATAAGAGCGATTCACATGACCTATCCCCAAATTGATCCAGTAGCCTTGAGTCTTGGCCCAATCCATATACATTGGTATGGCTTAATGTATTTACTTGGTTTTGTTTTTGTCTGGTTACTAGGAACGTACCGTGCATCGCAACATGGTTTCAACAGACAACAATTGGAAGATTTGTTGTTTTATGGTGCTATTGGCGTCATTGTTGGCGGTCGTGTCGGTTATGCCTTGTTTTATGACTTACCCACCAATTTGGCGAATCCATTAAATTTGTTAAAAATATGGCAGGGTGGCATGTCATTCCACGGCGGCTTATTAGGTGTATTAGTGGCATTTTGGTGGTTTGCTAAGAAAACAGGACGGACCTTTTTTGAGGTCAGTGATTATATTGCTCCGATGGTGCCAATCGGCCTTTTTTTTGGTCGTATAGGTAACTTTATTAATGGTGAACTATGGGGCAAGGTGAGTGATGTGCCGTGGGCTATGGTCTTTCCGGGTGCTGGACCACTGCCGAGGCATCCATCACAGTTATACGAGGCCGCTTTAGAGGGGGCTGTTTTATTCGCTATCTTATGGTGGTTTTCAGCAAAGCAACGACCTAAAGCGGCTATCTCAGGCTTATTCTTGATTGGTTATGGTTGTTTTAGATTTATGGTTGAGTTTGTACGTATACCGGATGCGCAATATGGCTATTTAGCTTTTGATTGGTTAACAATGGGGCAGATACTCTGCCTACCTATGATTTTGTTGGGTCTCATTTTAATGGTGATGGCATACAAAAACGCTAGTTCAGTAAAATAGTCAGCCATGTTGCCGTAGCAATAAAAATGCTCATTAAGACGGCAAATGAACCATAGTCTTTTGCTCGTCCCGAGAGTTTATGTTTATCGGTACTGACTCTGTCTACGACGGCTTCTATGGCTGAGTTCAGTACTTCGATAATCATCACTAGAACGACGGTAGTAATCATCATTAATCGTTCTATGGCTGTGACATCTAAAAAGAAGCTGATAATCGCAAGGGCAATAAAAGCGACAAATTCTTGTTTGAATGCTTCCTCGTTTTTTAATGCGGACTTAAATCCCTGCCATGAGTAGATAAGAGCGAAGAATAGGCGTTTGATACCTCGGTTTTTTTCCATGTATTACCTTAGTGAATTTGAGTTTAAATAATTGAATTATAGGCAAAGATTCTTAACGGCATGTTAAAATTGCGGCCTTAAATATTTATGAGTGTTGGTGTTATGAGTTTTCAAGATCATTACGAAGTTATTGTCGTTGGTGGCGGTCATGCCGGAACTGAAGCAGCGTTAGCGTCTGCTCGGCAGGGTGTAAAGACATTATTGCTGACTCAAAATATTGAAACACTTGGGCAAATGAGCTGTAACCCAGCCATCGGTGGCATTGGTAAAGGTCATCTAGTTAAAGAAATTGATGCGCTAGGTGGCATCATGGCTAAAGCAGCAGACCTTGGTGGTATTCAATTCAGAACGTTGAATTCGAGCAAAGGCCCTGCTGTTCGAGCAACCCGAGCTCAAGCTGACCGCGTTCGCTACAAAGCCGCTATTCGTAAGGCATTAGAGTCGCAAGAAAATCTGCACCTTTTCCAACAACCTGTTGATGACTTAGTGGTAGAGAACGACCGCGTTGTAGGTGTTGTGACACAAGCAGGTCTGCGTTTTTCAGCAAAAGCCGTGGTGCTTACTGTTGGTACCTTCCTAGGTGGCTTGATCCATATCGGTTTGCAAAATAACCAAGGTGGCCGCGCAGGGGATCCGGCTTCTATAGCCTTATCTCAACGCTTACGAGCCTTACCCTTTAGAGTGGATCGTTTAAAAACAGGTACGCCGCCGCGTATTGATATCAATAGTATCGATTTTTCTCAGCTGAAAGAACAACCTGGCGACTTTCCGACACCGGTATTTTCTTTCTTAGGTAAACCTGAGCATCACCCTCGTCAAATTTCGTGTTACATCACTCACACTAATGAAAAAACACATGATGTTATTCGCAATAATTTAGATCGCTCACCAATGTACAGTGGCGAAATTGAAGGTATAGGTCCGAGATATTGCCCATCAATAGAAGATAAAGTGGTTCGCTTTGCTGATCGCACATCTCATCAAATCTTTCTGGAGCCTGAAGGTCTAGAATGTGGTGAGGTATATCCTAATGGAATTTCGACGAGCCTTCCCTTTGATGTTCAGTATGAAATTGTTCGCTCAATGAAAGGCTTAGAAAATGCACATATCACGCGTCCAGGCTATGCGATTGAATATGACTTTTTTGATCCACGTGATTTACATCCATGGTTAGAAACCAAACACATGTCAGGACTCTTTTTCGCGGGTCAAATCAATGGCACCACCGGTTATGAAGAAGCGGGTGCGCAAGGCTTGATTGCTGGCTTAAATGCAGGCCTTCAGGCAAGAGGTAAAGAGCAGTGGTATCCACGCCGTGATGAAGCATATATGGGCGTTTTGATTGATGACTTGATTACATCTGGTACGCGTGAACCATATCGTATGTTCACTAGCCGTGCTGAATACCGTTTGATGCTGCGTGAAGATAATGCGGATATTCGTCTAACGCCAATAGGAAGACGTCTAGGGATTGTTGATGATGAGCGTTGGACGGCTTTTAATATCAAACAAGACGCCGTTGCTATAGAAAATAAGCGTTTGGATGAGTATAAGTTTGTACCAGAAAAAGTAGACCAAACCATAGCGGAACAAGTGTTAGGTGAAAAGCTAAATAAAGTGGCATCGGCAAAAGAGTTATTACGTCGTCCGAAAGTCGATTATGCTGGATTGTTAAAGTTAATGGATATTCCTCAAACGGTTGAGGATGATGTTGCTGAGCAAGTGGTCATTCAAGCGAAATATGCGGGTTATATTAATCGTCAAAAAAATGAGATTGATAAATTGCAACGCAGTGAAAACACCCTGTTACCGCTAGAGTTGGATTACAAAAATGTCCGAGGCTTGTCTAATGAGGTGCGTGAAAAGTTGGAACAAGCTCGTCCTGGCAGTTTAGGTCAAGCGGCACGTATTTCAGGTGTAACGCCTGCTGCAGTCTCATTACTTTTGGTTCACTTAAAGCGTAGTAGCATGAGTGAAGCGATTTAATGGCATCAGCATTAGAATCCCAGTTAAAAAATGGCTGTTTAGCTCTTAATATCGACTTGAGCTCTGAGCAAGAGAATAAATTGCTTGTGTACGTCGAGTTGTTGCATAAATGGAACAAGGTTTATAACCTGACTTCTGTTCGTGAGCCAGCAGAAATGATGTCACGTCATATTCTCGACAGTTTATCTATTGCTCTATACATGACAGCTGACACATTGTTGGACGTCGGGACCGGAGCCGGACTCCCCGGCATTCCCTTAGCCATATTGCAGCCAGATATGGCGGTTACCTTGTTGGACAGTAATTCGAAAAAAACTCGTTTTTTGCAACAGATGAAGACGGAACTTAGTTTATCCAATGTGTCTGTCGTTCATGGTCGAGTTGAAGAGGTAACATTAGAAAAATTTGCTATCATCACTGCCCGAGCTTTTGCCAGTATTGACGACATCATAAAATTGGCTGGTCAGCATTGCGAAAAAGGTGGGCAACTGGTCTTGATGAAAGGACAGTACCCAACGGATGAATTGGTATTTGAATCTTCAGCGTTTCACTTGCAAGATATCATCACGCTTGACGTGCCAGAATGCGAGGCAGAAAGACATTTGGTAAGACTTATCAAGGATTAATCTGAACATGGGCGATATATTTGCAGTGACCAATCAAAAAGGTGGTGTCGGTAAAACAACATCCACCGTTAATTTAGCTGCATCACTCGCTGATAGTAAGAAAAAAGTGTTACTCATAGATCTCGACCCACAGGGAAATGCTACAACAGGTTGTGGGCTCGATAAGGAAAATATAGAAAACAGCTCTTATGAAGTATTAATGGCTGAATGTCGGGCCATTGATGCCATCATCCGTCCTGATGAATTGGGTTTTGATGTGATGCCGACAAATTCAGATCTCACGGCTGCGGAAGTAGAGCTGCTGGATATCAAACTTCGTGAACATCGGTTAAGACTCGCCTTAGAGTCATCACGTGAAAAATATGACTATATTCTCATTGATTGCCCGCCCTCACTTAGCATGTTGACGGTGAATGCTTTAGTAGCATCACAAGGTGTT
>DRHY01000035.1 GCA_011052985.1 Methylophaga thalassica | reverse complement strand
TGATGACCATTCGTCGTGATTTCATCCAAGGCAATTATGAATTAGAGATTGAAGAAACACGCTTCAATCTCAAAGACTACAACAAGGCGATAGCGGATAACCAAGCCGAAATTGATGTATTTACGCAAACCCGTCAACAGGCATTCTCTGAAGAACTTGAGCGTTGGAAACGTGATGGTTTATTGCACTTTGACAGTGGTGAACAAGCCCCTGAAGTAGATGAAGCCTTATTACCTCTCGCTGATAATACTGAGGCAATTGATTGCCCGCTTAATGCCAATATTTGGAAGATTGAAGTTGAGGAAGGAACTGAGGTGATGGAGGGAGATATTTTGATGATATTGGAAGCGATGAAGATGGAAATACAAGTATTGGCACCAAAAGCAGGAGTCATCACATCCATACTCAAAAAGCCTGGCGTTCAAGTGGCTATGGGCGATCGATTAATGGTTTTGGAGACCGAATAATGACACAGGCAATTAATTTAACTATTCCAGCCCTGCATAAGGCATACAAGCAAGGTGAGTTGTCACCAGAACAAATGGTTGTTCATGTACTCGAATTAGCTAAGCAGTACTTGGAACATAACATCTGGATTCGTTTATTTACACGTGCAGAGATTCAGCCCTATCTTGATGCACTGAAAAATGCAGATATCGCTGATAAACCCCTCTATGGCATTCCTTTTGCCATTAAAGATAATATTGATTTAGCTGGATTTCCGGTGACGGCCGGTTGTGAAGCGTATGCTTATACCCCAGAAAAATCGGCCTTTGTCGTCCAACAGTTAATTGATGCTGGAGCGATACCCATTGGCAAGACAAATCTGGATCAATTTGCTACAGGACTTGTGGGTGTTCGATCACCCGAGAAGTGGGGACCTTGTCATAACAGCTTTAATCCTGATTATATTTCTGGTGGTTCAAGCTCAGGTTCTGCAGTATCCGTAGCACTAGGACTTGTGAGCTTTGCATTAGGTACGGACACGGCAGGCTCAGGGCGTGTGCCTGCTGCTTTTAACAATTTAGTTGGCTTAAAACCAACACGGGGATTACTGAGCACTGATGGTGTTGTGCCTGCATGTAAAAGTTTGGATTGTGTTTCTATTTTTAGTCTAACCACAGATGATGCGAATAGCGTATACAAGGTAGCGGCGGTGTTTGATACAAATGATGCCTATGCACGACTCAATATTGATACGAATATCGCAAACTACGGCTCAACACAGGCGAGATTTAGTTTTGCCGTGCCCGAGCCTGAGCAACTAACCTTTTTTGGAAATCATGAGTACGAAAAACAGTTTGAAGCAACTGTTGTTGAATTAGAAAAGCTGGGTGGTGAAAAGCAGGTCATTGATTTTGCGCCATTCATCAC
This sequence comes from Methylophaga thalassica, assembly GCA_011052985.1. Classification (GTDB taxonomy): domain Bacteria; phylum Pseudomonadota; class Gammaproteobacteria; order Nitrosococcales; family Methylophagaceae; genus Methylophaga; species Methylophaga aminisulfidivorans_A. The sequence goes on along the minus strand of DRHY01000035.1, from coordinate 11,449 downwards.
TGCAGCGAGATTGTTATATGAGGGACCTTGGGTTGCAGAGCGACGAGTGGCAACAGAAGGTGTCGATCGCAGTAATATGTTATCCGTCATTCAAGATATTCTATCTACTCAGGAAGATGCATCTGCTGATGATTTATTCAAAGCAGAATATGCATTACAAGCTTGTCGGCAACAAGTTCGTTCAGTATTGGAAAGCGTCGATTTCATCGTTACTCCAACAGCGGGTACTACGTACACAATTGATGAAGTTCAAGCTGAACCGATTAAATTAAATAGTAATCTTGGTCATTATACGAATTTCATGAATTTATTAGACTGCTGTGCTGTTGCTGTGCCTGCTGGTTTTGTATCTTCGGGTATGCCATTTGGCATCACATTATTCTCACGTGCATTTAGTGATTCACGTTTACTGTCTTATGCCAATTTACTACAGCAGCAACTGCAATTACCTCTCGGTGCGATACAACAACCATTAGCTGAAACTTACGCTGTATCCGGCGGTGTGGATGACCGTATTTTGGTTGCAGTATGTGGTGCTCATCTTGATGGACAGCCTTTAAACCATCAACTTACCGATCGCGGTGGAAAACTCGTAGAGAAAACGACAACTTCACCAAGCTATCAATTATATGCACTGGCTGGCGGTCCTCCAGAGCGTCCAGCTCTCGTTAGAGATGATAACGGTCAGGCAATTGAGATTGAATTATGGCAAATCCCTACCGCCACATTAGGCTCATTCTTAGCGGGTATTGCTGGGCCATTAGGGCTTGGAAAAGTGGAAACGCTAGATGGTCGCTGGGTGACTGGTTTTATATGCGAACATCAGGGCATCACTCATGCGGAAAATATATCTGCTTTTAACTCATGGCGAAATTATATAACCAATAAGTAAATCAAAAAAGCCGTTTAACATAACGGCTTTTTTTTTCACGACAACTAATTAAATTCAAACACAAGTTCAATTTTTATTATTCCTTTATGTGCGTTAAAACCCTGTCGCACCAATATTTAGCCCACTAAAAAGATTAAACTAGATACAGTTGCAGCCGATATTTTTATATACAGGTTTTCAGTTCACGTTTGGAGTACTAATGCGTTTTATAAATAATCTTCCAATTGGGAAAAAAATATTCACAATAGTGATTATTTTAGGCCTAACGCAGGTCTTGATTGCTGCTTTCGCTATTTTAAAGATGAAAGATATCTCAGCTGAATTCGATACCATGAATAATATATCCATCCCTCTTGAGCGGGAAGTATCTGCGACGAGTCAGTGGCAGCTCAAGAAAGCAGCTGCACTTGAAGGTTTGATGTATGCTGCAAAATCAGGGCAAAAGAGAAAGGTCATCAAAGAATACTTTGAGACCATTGAGATGATCACAGAAAAAAATACGGAAAGCTTGCAACAAATATCTGCGATTATTGATGAAGCAGAAAGTGAGAGTCTTAGCGCAGGCATCTTGACTGATTTAGCAAAATTAAGAGAAAACACAACGGTTGTTCTCGAGCAGCAGCAAAACTATCAGGCCTATGTTGATAGTGCGATTAAAATTATTAAACGTGGTGGTGCCATGAATGGTGGTGGTTATCTTTCAAATGAAGAGCGTGATCAGTTAAAAGAGATCGAAGCCAACCTGTTTATCACACTGGAATCAATGCAGGCCACTATCGATAACATCACTGAACGTTCTGTAGCAAATGTGGAAAGTGTTCAAGGTAATAGCATCATTAGTTTACTGGCTATGGCCATCGCCTCACTCGTGATTGGTGTGCTCATTTCTAGAGCCATCATTAGTAATATTGTTACTCCAATTAAAGAAGTTATGGCCACTTTAAGTGGTATGGCAGAAAACAATGATTTAACACAGCGTATGAACTTCGCCAGCAAAGATGAAGTGGGTGCCATGGGGAAGACCTTCAACAGTTTTGTTGAAAAGTTACAGTCTGTCATTGTGGGGATCGCCTCTGCTTCGGAAGAGCTATCTACCGCCGCTGACGAAACATCGGTAGTCAGTAACAGAACCAATCAAAATATCGCTCAGCAGAAAAATGACACGATTCAAGTCGCATCAGCCATCACTGAAATGACATCTACTGTTCAAGAAGTCGCATTAAGTGCAGAAAAAGCCACTGTCGCAGCAAATAAAGGTGGTGACGATTCTCAAAATGGACGTCTCGTTGTCGGGGAAATTGTTAAAGCAATCAATTTGTTAGCATCAGAGATTAATAGTTCAACATCAGTCATTAAGAACTTAAAATCAGATAGTGAAAACATTGGCACAGTCCTAGATGTTATCAAGAGCATTGCTGAGCAAACCAATCTTTTAGCACTCAATGCAGCGATAGAGGCAGCACGTGCGGGCGAGCAAGGCAGAGGGTTTGCCGTTGTTGCAGATGAAGTCCGTTCATTAGCTCAAAAAACACAAGATTCTACAAAAGAGATTGAAACGCTGATTGTTACCTTACAGCAAGGTTCCGATCGCGCTGTAAACTCGATGGAGCAGAATAGAACCAGCATTGAGGGTCTTGTTACAAAAGCGGTTACGGCTAATGATTCTCTCAATGCGATTACTGACTCTGTTGGCTCAATTACTAAAATTAATGAAATGATTGCTACAGCAGCGGAAGAGCAAAGCCAGGTAGTAAGAGAAATTAACCAAAATGTACAAAGTATTCAGGAGGTCTCAGAGAACACTGCAGAGGGCTCTCAACAAGTGTCTAATGCAAGTCTGAAGATTGCCCAATTGAGTGAAAAATTAAAAGGTATGGTCAGGCAGTTCAAAGTCTCTTAATTATTAGTATCATTATCAAAAAAAAGCACCGATTCCTCTGAGTCGGTGCTTTTTTATATCTAGTTTACCGGTGTGGTATTTTCTAACCCGACTTTCCTCTGCAAAAGATTAGATGTTGCAGATTCAATATACGCATCGAGTTGATGATTGAGTATGGTTTTATCGGTATCTATTTCCTCAGCATGGGGGGCTTTTCCGAGGGTGTATTGGTATAACTTTTGTGAGCTATCCTCTAGTTTAACTAAGACCTTATCCCCTTTGACGATTGCCGTTGTATGGTCTGATCCTGAAGGCTTAATAATCGCAAAACCGGCATCGTCCGTGTTTAACAGATCTCTCCCCCAACAGCTATGGGTCGTCTCTCCACCAAGTAAACCTGCTAGAGTCGGTGCAATATCCACTTGCGAGCCAACAGTATGATTTAACGTGCCATATTTTTCGGTCACTTTAGGGCCAATAATGAGTAATGGAACATGGAAACGAAGTAAATCAATGTCAGTAATTTGTTTTTCTGTACCAAATCCATGATCACCGACGAGAATAAATATTGTATTGTTGAAATAGGGTTGTTTTTCAACTTTCTTAAAAAACTCACCTAGCGCCCAATCGGCGTAGTGCATTGCTGTTAGATGTTTATTTAATTCTCCATGTCCTGTTACTTCGGCTACAGGTAGGGGAGAGGGAAGTGCATATGGTGTGTGATTAGATAATGTCTGCAAAAAGGCAAAAAAGGGTTTATCACTTGGTTGAGCGGCTAACTCTTCCGCAGCCCTATCAAACATATCCTGATCTGAGACACCCCATGTGGGATCAGAAAATACCGGATTAATAAAATCATGCCGTCCAATAAAACGTTGCATACCTTGTGTGCCAAAAAAGCCTTTTTGATTATCCCAAGCAAAGTCACCATTATAGATATACATACTCTGATAGCCTCTATCAGCAGTCATTTTTATCATCCCAGAAAAGGCTGTATTACCTTCAGGTTGCTGCATTAGATATTCAAAGTTAGGTAAGTTAGGGAAGCAGGCTAATGAAGCAAACATACCTTGATGAGTATGCGTACCGTTCGATAAGAAATGATCAAACAGCAATCCCTGTTTTGATAATTTATCAAAATTAGGTGTAATGCCATCATCATGGTCCATGGCACCAACAAACTCAGCACTGAAACTTTCCATTAGAATGAAAACAACATTTAATGGCTTATCACTTAAGCCTTGGCTAGCGGCATATTTTCTGTAGACAGGGGATATGTCTGAGGCCAAAAGAGTGTCCTTGTCATTATGCAGCATGGATGCAGTATCAAGGATGGCTTGATCCAAAGGCATTTTTTTAAGCCAATGTTTTTTACTTTTATCAGAAGCCATGATGGCTTTAGTAAGGGTGTAAGTGCCATTTAATCCAAGGTGATTAGCAAACAAGTGCTGGCTATGAAAAGCATCCCCCCAACGCAGAGGAGGTCCTTGACGGAGCGTTCCCCTTGCTGCCACGGCACTCATGAGCATAATTAAGATAAAGAGGCTAAGGCGAACCACATAGGACGGATTATCAGAATTATGGTGTGGCGTCATGCGACTAACAAAGCTAAAGGTGTAATAGAGTATAGCGGTCAAAAGAAAAATAGCGGCTAGATATTTTACAACGGGGAATCCATGCCAAATCATACTAATGACTGTAGCAGGATCTTCCTGCATATATTCAAACACCATACTGTTAAGTCGAGCATGAAACTCATGGTAAAAATCAAGTTCGAGTACGGCTAAGAAGACGATGACTAGAGAGACTATGGTTAAACAAGCAATACAGATTTTCCGGTTGCGTAAGCCATTCTTTAATAAAAACCCCAAAATCAACGGCACCATTGCATAGACAGTGATGATTAGGTCAAAGCGTATACCTGTCAAAAAAGCATTCAGAATATCTGTGGAGGGTATTCCTACTGCTAAATCAGCATTTCGCCAATATAAAACGACACGAAGTAGACTTTGCAGTATGAGCAAAATGAGTGCAGAGCTGAAAAGAAAATAGCTGTCGTTTGCTATTGGATGATTCTGTTTAATGCATTGCATGAATATTCCATACCTAGGCGCATATCAAATGCAGGGGCGATTGAAATGAAAAACATGCAAATGCTAAGTGTTCAAAGTTAAGAAATACTTAAGAAGCGGAGCGATTCATATTGATGATGACCAGTGTAGACTGTTTATGCCCCCACAAGTGAATAAATGAACGTATATAGATTAGTAGGTGTGGACTGAAGAAATTGCAGGCATAAAAAAAGCAATTATCAACTAAATGATAACTGCTTTAATTATTACTTGGTGCGCCCGGCACGATTCGAACGTGCGACCGCCTGGTTCGTAGTTGCTCATGAAAATTAGTTATATTAAATAAAAACAGATACTTGCCGCCCCAGCCAAACTTATATACTTAGCTACACTTTTACCTGAAATAGTTATATTTAGTCATGAATATAAGCATTTCTGGGTGCACTTATGATTAATAAAAATTCATTTAAATGTAATTTTTAGCAAATATTTATTCTTGCAATAGACTGAAAACAAAGATATTTTAATTTCATTAATTATTTAGCTTTTTACCAACCTGAAGAGGGATTTACTATGGCAGGAAAGTTTGAAGTATATGAAGACAAAGCAGGCGAAACTCGTTTTAGACTCAAGGCTGGAAATGGTGAAATTATCCTTTCTAGTGAGGGCTATACGACAAAATCAGCATGTCTAAATGGAATAGATTCAGTCAAAAAAAACTCTCCAAATGACTCTCAGTATGAGAAAAAAGAAACAACGGCTGGTAAGTATATGTTTAATCTAAAAGCAGCCAATCATCAAATAATAGGCACAAGCCAGTCTTATACAAGTGCCTCTGGTCGAGATAATGGAATTGAATCAGTTAAGAAAAATGCACCTGATGCTGTTGTAACTGAAGACAAACCTTGAATATTTTTCCTTAATAAAAGGACCTTACAGGTCCTTTTTTTATTTTGCAGCTTAATTAATTCAGTTTAGATCACAGGGATAGTATTAAATAACAATGAAACAAAAACGTAGTGTTATTGCATATTCTTTTCTTGCTCAAACAAGTCGTGGAGAAGGAGATTTACTTCAAGGTCTTACGCCCATATTCAAGCCAATTGCAAAGTCACATGCGAATGAGAAATTCCAGCCGGAAGAGTTTGCTGCAATAATTGACAGTCTATACGGAATAAAAGTACACCATTGGGCAATAGAAGATTTAATACCTAGATTGGAGTCTGCAGGGATTATCTATAAGGTTAAAATTACAGATGAAATTGAACAGTATCACTACTCAGAAATACAAGAAGAGTTTAATGAGGTCACTGAAAAGGATATAAAACATGTGACAGAGGCATTTGTTGCATTTTCTAATCCTATTTTAGAGTTTCATGGACTTGCTATTGATAGTGAAACTTTAGAAGATGCATTCTTGAATCAACTGGTGGATATGGACTTCATCTCAATCTTACTCAAACCTGACAGGTCAAAAGAAGACTCAAAGTCAAATAAGACCATATCCTTAAAAAAATCTAAAGACCAAGAAGAATGGGAAAATGAAATATCAGCTAGATCTAAGATAGATGTTCTAGCAGCCTCATTCATAATTGATACTCATAAAACAAAGCCAAAGCTTTATGATTTAATAATGAGGGTAGCAACAGGTGCACTTCTCTCAGAAGTTATTCTCAACATACAAGATCCTGAGGTCGACGTTTCTCTTGATGGACTTAGTATAATTCTTGATACTCCATTCTTAATGTCATATTTAGATCTATCAAGTCCAGAATTACACGGTTTTGCAATAGAAATATGTGATCAATTGAGAGCTAAAGGCGCTAAGATTGCTGCCTTTGAACATTCAGTTGATGAGTTAAAAGATAATCTCAAAGCGGTAATTGAGCGAACTAAATATGGTCAGGGATCGGGCCAAACTTCTATTCGACTTCGTCAGAGAAGCTTCGAAGTCTATGCTAAAAGTGTTCTATCTAACTCTGAACTAGTTTTAGAGAAAGCTGATATTGGTTTGATTAAAAATCCAGATACACCACATGTGTATCAGTATTTTTCCGAAGAAAATGAGAAAGAGTTGGAGAGTAAGCTCGGCTTTTATCGCTTCCCATTAGCCAAACAAAGAGATGCTAAGTCCATTGCCTCGGTAGTTAGGTTGAGAAGAGGTAACTCACATCAAATGAGAGAGTTATCGGAATGTCGATTTTTATTTGTGGCTGAAAATACCTCTTTAGTAAGAAATGCAAGCGAGTTTTGTATCAGGAGTAAAATTTATACTGAAAGAGATATTCCACCAGCACTTTCTGAAAAGTATCTGTCTGGTTTGCTCTGGGTCTTGTATGGCGGTAAAGGTCACGAGCTAACTAAACATCTTTTACTAGCAAACTGTGCAGCTGCCCTGGAGACTAGAAGTGACATCATTTCACGTATGCATAATTTCCTATCGGATTCAAATGAAGGGAAACTTGAACTGTTTGAGTCATTAATGACTACTTCGAGAGCTGGTCAGTACGTTATGCAAGCAACTCTTGGTGACTCGACTCTTATTACTGAAAATAACGTCCCCGAGATTCTGGAGAAGGTAAAGACTGCATTAATTGAAAAACATCACATTCAAAGCCTTCAAGAAAAAGATGATCTAAAGCAGTATTACGATAACCAACTAAAAGCAAAAGAGTCAGAAATTCAAACTACTGCAGAAACATATACACAGGAGCTTTCTGACAAAACAACGGAAATAGAACGTTTAGCAGAGATTGTAAATGCTGGTGAGCAAAAGAACATTCATCTTTCTCACGAAGTTGATAGAACTAGAGAAAGTTACGAGCAACTGGAGAAATCGATAGCTGACAAGGCATTAGAAAGGAAAGTGCTTGTTTCTAAACAAGTTAACTTGCTTCTTGATGATGCTAAAAAATACAAAAGATCACTTAAGCTCCGAGTTAGCCTTCTTACAGCATTATTCTTGGCAATAGTTTCACTGATATGCGATTTCAATGAAGTTAATGCCCTTATAAACCTGGTAGTTCTTACTTTAGTTACATTTGTGTCTATTCTGTTTGTACCGGATTACCTACTATCAAAATATATCGATGCTAAATGCAAGAAATATTTCGAAGTGCGGGTAAATAAGCTATTTGTTACCGATAGTGAGCTATCAGATCTAAATATAGACTGGTTTAACCTAGTTATTACTGATCGCGAACCTTCAAATATTCCTGGTGGTGATTAATGGCTCTAATTACTGACGAATTGTCGGTCTGGGACATATCTCATAGGTGGATTAGTTATGATCCAGAAGGTTTTCGTTTTCGATATCCTTTAGGTGTAAAAGATAATTTTAAGTTGTTATTTGAAGCCATTTTACATGGCGAACTTTTTTGTCAAACTCTTATACTAGCAAAGCGCCCCGATGATTCAAAAGCAGATCCTAAGTACTATATCCGCACTCATATTGATGAGATTTATGATTGTATTCATGGATCAGCATTTAATAAAAAGCTCTTAAAGTGGGCTCTTATCTCTAGGAATGACTTTAAAGAATGGTGTGAACATCGTTCTATCCCACTGCCTGAATTTTGGTTTCCGCCCGGATGGAAATATGAATTCGAACAACCTGAGTTCGGTACTAGGGCATTCTGGGCTACTCATATGGAACCTGCTGAGCCAGGCGGTTTTGCAATTCGATTTGAAATTCCAGAGCAATTAAAAGATTCCAAATGGACTGGTGGATATTCGGATGATGCTCTTGAACTCGACTCGAGCAGCCTCAGAAAGAATCAACTAGCTAAACTTTGTGCTCAGCAACTTGCCATACAAATATGGAAAGAAAGCCCAGAAAAAACTATCTCAGAAATGTGCCGTGATGATCTCATTCAGAAGTATTCAGGAGCCGCTAATTATCAGAGTGCTTTACCCAAATGGTTGAGTGAGATTGCCCCGGTGAATATTAAAGGTAAACGAGGTAGACCGCGTAAAAAATCAGACGAAAGCTTGGATTAACCACCTCGCGAGTTCTGTTCTAACTTTCTGAAAAATATAGAAAGATAAATATGACATCATATTTTTTATTGAAATGGTTTCTGTTTGTCGCTTTTTTTTAGGCAAATTCAGAGAGATTGTAAAGCCTCCATAAACATAAGGAGCTTATACAATGACTTACACAAATCAATTTCCAAAGGGCTGCTGCGAGGACGGAGCGAACTCCGGGTCGCCCCGCCCGCAGCAAAGTACTTTGATAGTTCAGGGTACGGAGCTTAGTAACACAGTACCCTCTAATTGCAATACATATAACACTCAGATATTAAGGACGGCTATTGATAGTCTTTATTTATCCTTTCAGGGGGATTTATCAGAAGAATCCTCTATAAAACTCACAGAGTTGAAAAGTTTAGCTCAATCAGATATTTCTGAACGTGTAGCTTTAGCTCAAATTGAATTAGCTGATCAACTCTTTAAAGTACATGAGCGTGGCTCAAAGCTCTTCTCATTTGTTATTCAAAACAATTCCTACAGAATTTCATTAGCTAAACTAGGAGCTCTCAGAGCGCCTCTAGCTTATGTGCAGATATCAAGCGAATTACTCACTAAAAAACCTTTATTAGACATTGTCACTGAACTATCAACGATTATTAATTTATTAGGTAATGTGTCTGAAGAAGCAGCTATTAGTCGGGTAGATTTATGTGCTGATTTTACTACCGATTATCATTTGTTTGATATTGAGGATAGTGATTGGGTAACGAGAGCGGATGATATTCAAAATCACTCGAATAAACGACGTTATACAGGGACAACCATTGGAGCCGGTGGTGATGTGTCTGCTCGTTTGTATAACAAGACTGTTGAAATGCAAAAGAAACCACGTCTTTATCTTCAAGATTTACATAGATTGATGGGCTGGGATGAGAAAAGAGATATTTGGCGACTGGAGTTTCAATTCAAGCGAGACTTTCTTCGAGAATTAGATATTAGATATGTATCTGATTTGGAATCATCGCTAGCAGGTCTTTGGCAATACGCAACGGTCAAATGGCTTAGACATACCATACCTAACGATTTTGATAGTACTCAGAGTCGATGGCCTGTATCTGAATGGTGGCTCTCAATGCAGACAGCTGATTGGGGGGAAGGGGAGGCGCTATCAAGAAAACCGCTTGATAAAGGTCATATCCCCAGTGATAGGACGTTGTTTGTAAATGGTATCAGCGGCTTTACTTCGTTTATGGCACGAGAAGGTGTCTTAGATCCCTATGAAGCCATAACAGCTTATCTATCGGCTGCTAAGCAATATCATGATAATCGTGAGCATATAACGGGACTAGGGTTTTTTGACTATATCTCACAGAAAGTCGCTTTAAAGATGCGTGAATTCGGGACGCATAAAAATATTTCTCAAGATTCGGATTCTCATCCAGCAGATAAAGCGGTTGCTGACGCATATCGGAAATATAGTGATGGAGAATGATGATGAAGTATTCAATCTCCATGAAGCGGCAGCATTTCTTAAGATGCATTGGCAGACCTTACGAGAAAAGGCGGTTAGGGGAGAAATCCCCGCTGCCAAACCTGCAAAACAATGGGTTTTTATTAAATCAGACCTTGTCAGTTATTTACGATCATTTTATTCTCGATCATGGCTGGGGTTGCAAGTACAACAGAACGGAGGAAGTTCTTTATGTTGTATAAGCGATCAAACTCAAAGTTTTGGTGGTGCAAATTCACCGCACCAAACGGACAGCGAGTACGAAAATCTACTAAAACGGTAGATAAACGCCTTGCTCAAGAATTTGAAGATAAGTATCGAGCGAGTTTGTGGCGAATCATTCAGTTAGGTGAGAGGCCCAGACGAACATGGAAAGAAGCAGTGCTTCGTTGGCACATGGAAAGTCAGGATAAGAAAACGATAGATGATGATCTGGCTCACATACGTTGGCTTGATCCCTATCTAGGTGATTTATATCTTGATGAAGTGATAAGAGATCGCATTGACAGTGTGACGACTGCCAAACTGAACACAGGTGTAAAGCCTGCAACAGTGAATAGAATGCTTGAAGTAATAAGGGCGATTCTAAATAGAGCATTTCGTGAATGGGAATGGTTGGAAAAAGTACCTTATGTGAGGATGCTTAAAGAACCCAAAAGACGGATTCGGTGGTTACACACAGATGAAGTACAGAGGTTGTTGTTATATTTGCCTCCCCATCTAAGTGCTATGGTTCGATTCTCATTGGCTACTGGTTTACGAGAATCAAATGTCACTCGACTTGAATGGTCTCAGGTAGATCTTAGTAGGCGTATGGCTTGGATACATGCTGATCAAGCAAAGGCTGGACGCCCAATAGGAATACCATTAAATAACGAAGCAGTGATTTTATTACGACAACAGCAAGGTAATCACACAATATTTGTATTTACTTATAAAGGGAGGCCAATTAAGAAAGCGAATACAAAAGCATGGCGTGAAGCATTAAAGAAGGCGGAGATAGAAAATTTTCGCTGGCATGATTTACGACATACTTGGGCGAGTTGGCATATACAAAATGGAACACCCATTCATATTCTGCAAGAAATGGGCGGGTGGTCAGATATTAAGATGGTGCAGCGTTA